>JAOTYQ010000025.1 GCA_029861725.1 Acidimicrobiia bacterium
GCCAGCGCCGTGCCACCGAGCCGGCTCATCAGCCTGCCCAATGGCACCGAGACCGGCCTGGACAACGTGGCGATCAGGACCATGCCGTGAAGCCGATCGGTCGTCGTGGGATGGTGGGCGAGCATCGCTTGGATCCCGATGCCCCCCATCGAGTGGCCCGCGACCACCGCACCGTCGGGGGCAGTCGCCGCGATAACGGCGGCCAGATCGTCGGCCAACTGCGACGGGCCGAACCGTCCATTGATCGCAGTCGAGCGTCCGTGGCCCCGCTGGTCGAAGACGACGACCCGGAGCCCCCGCTCGACGAGGCGGGACGCCACGGGCGCCCAATGATGGGCTGTGGCGGTGAAGCCGTGGGCGAGCACGGCGGTCGGTCCCTCACCCGCTTCGATGACGTGCAGCTTCGTGCCGTCCGCGCTCGCGACGTAGCGGGTTGTCCCGGTCAGTGTCCGTGGCTCGTGCCGGTACTCGTCGGGACCCGAAGCCCAACGGGCAACCGTCCACCGCTCGGCGGCGTACGTTGCGGCGCCAGCGGCGGCGACCGAGAGCCCTAGTTTCGTAGCTCTCCGAGCCACAGTCACCCCTGGCTAGCGGTCGGAACCGCGAGTTGGCTCAGGCCGGCGAGCGCGTCGAACGCGTCATCGACGAGCTCTGGCAGGTGCTCACGACCCCCGGACATCGTCCACTTCCGAATGGATACCCGAAGAGCGGACATGGCCGCCCCGGCCACGATCTCGGGGCGAGGATCGAGCGTCGGATCGACACCGAGCCGATCGCTGATGGCCTCGATGAGCTCCTTTTCCCATTCGGCCTGGACGACGGCGCGGCTGTAGGCCGACACCGACGGGTAGGCGGCGGCGAGCTCGGCCTGGAGGAAGCGGTGGTCGCGTTCGGCTTCGTAATTGTCGGCCAGGGTCATGATCGCTCGGCGGACCGCCTCGATCGCCGGTTCGTCCGGGGGGCGCTCGACGAGCGCATCGCGGACTCGTAGCCGGAGCTCATCCATGTCGCCGTAGAGCACGGCTTCCTTCGACGAGAAGTGGCGGAAGAAGGTCCGCTGTGAGAGATCGGCAGCCTCGGCGATGTCCTCGGTCGTCGTCTCGTCGAAGCCATTGGCGGCGAAGAGACGCGCCGCCTGGTACATCAGATCGTCGCGGGTTCGCTGCTTCTTCCGCTCCCGCCGGCCGGGGGCCCCGTCGATCGTGGTGTCCGACATGGTGGTCCGTACCGTAGCGCCACCTGCCACCAAAAGACAGCGGCCGACACAAATCACAAAGAGACAGAAGTCAGCCTTTGCATTCTGTCAGTGACTGACACTAAACTCGCCTCGTTGTGGAACGTCCGACCACCAGTACCTCCAACAGTGCCTCCAACAGTGGGGCTGAGAGCACGAAGGCCCCCAACCCGCTCTTGATGGCGCTCGAAGGTCGAGCCCCACTCGAAGGCGCGCTTGGCCTGCTGTCCACGCCGCTCCTGCGGCGGGTTCGCCGGGGCGATGGCCACCCGATCGTCGTCCTCCCGCCCTTCGGCGCCGCCGACCAGTTCACGTCGGGACTGCGGTCCTTCCTGAAAGACCGGGGGTACGACGTTCACCCCTGGGGTCATCCGGAGGTCCTCGGGCTGCATCGCCTCGTCCACGTTGCCGCCGAGCGGGTGCAGGAGGTCCGGGCCATGGCCGGCCAGCCCGTGTCGTTGATCGGCCACAGTCTCGGCGGCGTCTACGCCCGGGAGGTTGCTCGCTTCATCCCCGACGACGTGCGCTTCGTGATCACGCTTGGCTCACCGATCAACGATCTCAAGGCCAACCACGTGTGGCCGATGTTCGAGGCGGCCAGCGGCACGCGAGTGTCATCACTCCCTCCCGACTTCGCGACCAGAATGGCCAAAGCACCGCCGGTGCCGACGACGTCGATCTTCTCCAAGACCGACGGCGTCGTCGCGTGGCGCTCCTGCATCGACCGCTCCGACGGCGCCGAGAATGTCGAGGTGGTCAGCAGCCACATCGGGCTGCCGAGCAACCCGTGGGCCATCTACGTCGTCGGTGATCGTCTGGCCCAGCCCGCCGACGAGTGGCGACCCTTCCATCGCTCGGGCAAGCGTCGGCTCGGCTTCCCGCCGGGTCCTCGCAAGCTGAGGGAGGCTGAGTAAGTGGAACAGCTCAACGGCCTCGACGCCAGCTTCCTCAACATCGAGACCCCGACGGTGCATGGCCACGTCGGCAGCTTGGCCCTGTTCGACGCCAGCGCCGCCCCGCTCACGCTCGAATCGATCAAGGAGCTGATCGACGAGCGAATCGACGAGCTCGACCCGTTTCGGCGGCGGCTGATGCCGGTGCCGTTCGGCATCGACCGGCCCTACTGGATCGAGGACGGCTCCTTCGATCTCGATTTCCACGTCCGCCACATCGCGGTCCCGCCACCGGGCGACAGCGACAAGCTCGGCGAGCTGATCGGTCGTCTCCACGCCCGCCCCCTCGATCGCTCCCACCCCTTGTGGGAGCTCTACCTCATCGAAGGACTCGAGGGTGGCCTCGTCGCCCAGTACACCAAGATCCACCATGCCTGCGTCGACGGCATCACCGGAACCGAGGTCCTCACGACACTGCTCGATCGCGACCCCGATGGCCGCAAAGCTAGGGCGCAAGCCGTGCCGTGGAGCCCCGATCGCGTCCCGAAGACGATGGAGATGCTCACCCGGGGACTCGCCGCTCTCGCCACCCAGCCACGGCTGCAGGTCCGCATGCAGCGTCGGCTCCTGGCCGCCGGGCTCCAGACCGGTCGCCGGCAAATGGGGCCGACCGTGGCCACGATGCAGGAGGCGATGAGGCGGACTCCCGGATTGGGCCTGCTCGTGCCCGAGCCGCCCAGGTCCGAGGGGTTCCTCTCGCGACCGGCGCTCGTCGCCCCCCGGCTCTCGTTCAACCGCTCGATCTCGGCCCACCGTCGGTTCGCCTACGGCTCGATCTCGCTCGACGACGTCAAGGCGATCAAGCATCGGCACGGCGTGACCGTCAACGACGTCGTCATGGCGATCAGCGCCGGTGCACTGCGGTCTTGGCTCGACGACCGGCACGAGCTGCCAACCGATCCGGTCCTCGCGATGGTTCCCGTTTCGGTGCGGACCGATGCCGACGCCGACACACCGGGCAACCGGATCTCCGCCATGGTGGCAGCGCTACCGACGAACGAGGCCGAGCCGATGCGTCGCCTCCGCCTGGCCCATGAGGCGATGGAGCTCGCCAAGACCGACCACGCCGCGCTCCCGGCCGACATCCTCCAGGACTTCGGCCGCTTCGCCCCGCCGGCGGTCGCCGCCCGGGTCGCCCGCTTGGTCGCCAGGACAAAGCTGGCCGACATCGCCAATCCGCCGTTCAACGTCGTGATCTCGAACATTCCCGGGCCGCAGCACCCTCTGTACTGCGCAGGAGCCCGACAGGTCGCCTCGTTTCCCGTGCCGGTCATCGCCGACGGTGCGGGCTTGAACATCACCCTCTCGTCCTACGACGGCTCGATCCACTTCGGCCTGCTGGCCTGCCGCGACGCCGTCGACGATCTCTGGTCGTTGATGCGTGCCCTGGAGACGTCGACGACCGAGCTGCTCGAAGCATCCCTCGCCGCCCCTGCAACCCTGGAGACCCGATGAC
This sequence comes from Acidimicrobiia bacterium, assembly GCA_029861725.1. Taxonomy (GTDB): domain Bacteria; phylum Actinomycetota; class Acidimicrobiia; order Acidimicrobiales; family SZUA-35; genus CADEDH01. The sequence goes on from JAOTYQ010000025.1 coordinate 3,644, forward strand.
CGCACTTGCCATCTTCGATCTCGACCGAACCCTGATCGCCGGGCCTTCCGGCCCGGTGTTCCAGCGACACCTGGCCGAGGCCGGTGTGTCCAACGCCCCCGAGCTGCCGGTGCTCGACGCGCTCTACAAGGTGTACGAGGTGGTGGGTGAGAACCCCCTCAGCATGCAGGCGGCCCGCTTGGCGGTCCGGGGTGCGAGGGGGTGGTCGGTTCCCGCCGTGGCCAAGGCGGCCGAGGCGGCGGCCGAGGAGCTCATCGAGAGCGTCCTCCCGTACGGGCGGCTGCTGATCGACGAGCACCGCGAGGCTGGACGGCTACCGGTCCTGGCGACCACCAGCCCTCGTTGCTTCGTCCAGCCGCTGGCCGACCGGCTCGGGATGGGCGAGGTGTTCGCCACCGAGTGGGCTACCGACGGCGACGTCTACAATGGGCACCTCCACGGTCGGTTCCTTTGGGGCCGAAACAAGATGACGGCGATCAAGGCGTGGGCCAGGGAGCACAAGGTCGATCTCGGTGCCAGCTACGCCTACTCCGACAGCGTGTATGACGTGCCGATGCTGCGGACGGTCGGACATCCGGTCGCGGTCAATCCCGACGCCCAGCTCGCCATGGTGGCCCGACTCAACCAGTGGCCGATCCGCCATTTCGATGTCCCTCCCGGTGTCGTCAAGATCGCAGGCCGCGAGCTGCAGGACTGGCTCCGCCCCCTCAACCGGCCCGAGATGGCGGCCAACGCCCGCTTCGACATCCAGGGCGCGGAGAACATCCCCAAGGAGGGCGCCGCCATCGTCGTGTTCAACCATCGCAGCTATTTCGACTCCAGCGCGATCAACTTCACCCTGGCCAAGACCGACCGGCCGGCCCGGTTCCTGGGCAAGAAGGAGGTCTTCGACGCTCCGGTCATCGGGGCGCTCTCGAAGATGATGGGTGGTATCCGCGTCGATCGAGGAACCGGGTCCGACGAGCCGTTGGAGCACGCTATCCACGCCCTCGAGGCGGGGGAGATGGTGTCCCTTGCCCCGCAGGGAACGATTCCCCGCGGTCCAGCGTTCTTCGACACCGAGCTGAAAGGGCGCTGGGGTGCCGCTCGCCTAGCCCACGCCACCCGGGCGCCGGTCATCCCGATCGGGGTGTGGGGGACCGAGAAGGTCTGGCCCCGGAATCAGCGCCTGCCCAAGATGGCGGTCACCGAGCCCCCGACCATCACCGTGCGGGTCGGACCCCCCGTCGAGCTCCGCTATCGCAGTCTCGACGCCGACACGAAGCGGATCATGTCGGCGATCGTCGACCTGCTGCCACCCGAGGCCAAGATCCCCCACACGCCGACCGACGAGGAACTGGCCCTCACCTACCCGCCCGGCTACAACGGCGATCCGACCCAGGAGATCGACCGTCGGCCGGGCACCGACACCTGAGGTCTGACGATGCCGACCCATCGCGAGCGAGAGCAGCGCTTCGAGCGAAAGATGTCCGACGCCGAAGCCCTCATGTGGAACATCGAGAAGGATCCTTGGCTGAACCCGAACGGGGCCATGGTCACGATCCTCGATCGGCCGATCGACGTCGAGCAGCTGCGGCGCCGCGTGGCCTATGCGATCTCGAAGATCCCCCGGCTCCGGGAGCGGGTCGTGTCAGGCTTCGGCCGGCTGTCGCCCCCGACCTGGGTGACCGATCCCGAGTTCAACCTCGACTACCACCTTCGCCACATCGGCCTACCGGCCCCTGGTAGCGTCCGTCAGCTCTACGATCTGGCCACCCAGCTCTACCAAGATCCCTACGACCGGACCCGGCCCCTATGGGTGTTCACCGCGATCGACGGCCTCGAGGGTGGTCGGGGTGCGCTGTTCACCAAGCTGCACCACTCGATAACCGACGGCATCGGGGCCATCCGCCTCTCGGAGCTGTACATGGAGGCGGAGCGGGTCGCCGAACTGCCCCCGGTCGTCGACATCGACCAGGTCATCGCTGACGCGCTCGAAGCCGAAGCCGCATCCGACGAGGCCGACCGCGCCGCGACCGTCGACTCGGCCGTCAAGTCGTTCGGCCATCTCTGGCGCCGCCAGGCCGGCATCGCCCAGCGGACCGTTGGGGAGCTGGCCCTCTGGTCGGTCGACCCGAGCCGAGCTCAAGACCTGGTCGAGGACCTCGTCGAGGGGGCCGGCTCGGCGGTGAAGCAACTCAGTCCGTCCGATGGTGACACGGCCGGCGGCTCGCCGTTGTGGGCCAATCGATCGAGGCGGCGCCACCTCGAGTCGCTGCGGCTCCCCCTCGATGGCGTGAAGGCAGCCGGCAAGGCCCTGGGCGCCAGCATCAACGACGTGTTCGTGACCGGTGCCGTCAACGGCTCCCTGCTCTACCACGATCGGCGGGACACCCCCGTCGACGCCCTCAACATCAGCTTCGTCGTCAGCACCCGCCACGACAAGGCGATCGGTGGCAACTCGTTCACACCCACCCCGGTGCAAGTACCCGGCGGCGAGATGACGCCGGAGGAACGACTCCACGAGATCCGAGACCGGATGGCAGCCAAGCGGGAGAACGTCAGCGGAGAGGGTGCGCTCGCCGGCCTGGCCGGGGTCGCCAACCTCCTGCCAACCTCGGTCGTGACCCAGGTCGCCCGCTCACAGGCGGCCAAGATGGACTTCGCGACATCGAACCTCCGAGCCGCCCCCTTCACCACCTACATCTCGGGAGCCGAGGTCACCGACACGATCACGCTGGGCCCGGTCGCTGGCACCGCGTTCAACCTGACGACGATCTCGTACGACGGGAGCCTCCATCTGGGCCTCTTCGTCGACCCGATCGCCGTCGACGACCCCGCCGACCTCGCCGACTGCATGCTCGAGGCCTACACCCAGCTGCTCGCAGCCGGAGGGGTCGTGTTCGATGGCTGAGCCCGATTTCTTCGACGCCGTCCAGGCCGGGCGGGAAGCGCTACGGAGGCTGCAAGAATCGTTCGCCCGCTACACCCTGCCACCCGAGCAACGGCAGGCGCTGGCCGATGGCATGTCGCAGCTCGTCTTCCCCACCGACGGCGTGCGGGCTATGAGCGACCTGATCGACGCGTTCGGGCCGCCCCTGGCCCAGATCGAGTCGCTCCGCGACGAGCTGGCCGAGCAGCGCGAGCAGCTGAGTCAGCTCGACGATCGGCTGGCCCACCTGGAGGCCTCAGCCGAGCGGCTGGCGATCGCCAGTGAGCAGCTGGCAGCATTCCAGGAACCCTTCGTCCGCATGGCCAGCCTCATGACCGGTCAGGACCTCCGGGCGAGGGCCGCGGGCGAGGACGAGCAGGACGGCGAGGACCAACCCAGCGACCCGACAGACGATGGGTCGACAGCCTCGGCGGGAAAGCCGAGCACGGCCAAGAAGAGCACCGCCAAGAACAGCACCGCCAAGAACAGCACGGCCAAGAAGAGCACCGCCAAGAAGAAGGGGGACAAGCCGTGAAGCAGCTGAGCGGCCACGACGCGTCGTTTCTCTACAACGAGACGCCCAACCAGCCGATGCACGTCGGCTCGGTGATGATCTACGACCCGAGCACCGCCCCCAACGGCAAGGTGCGGTTCAAGGAGATCCTCGCTCACATCGAGAACCGCATCCATACCGCCGACCTCTTCCGCAAGCGCCTCGAGTCGGTGCCGATGAACCTCGATCACCCCTGGTGGGTCGACGATCGCAATTTCGATGTCGAGTACCACGTCCGCCACGTTGCGCTCCCCAAGCCCGGCGACTGGCGCCAGCTGTGCATCCAGGCCGCACGACTGCATGCTCGTCCTCTCGACCACACGAGGCCGCTGTGGGAGTTCACCGTCGTCGAGGGTCTCGATGCGGTCGACGGCCTCCCGCCCGGGTCGTTCGCCATCGTTTCGAAGATCCACCACGCCTGCGTCGACGGCGTGAGCGGCGACCAACTCAACTCGGCCATCCACGACATCGACCCGGCCGGCGACGAGAACGACGCTCCATTGCCGTGGACGCCCGAGCAACCGCCGAACATGGGTGACCTGCTCGCTCGGGCCTGGGTCCGCAACGCCCGCGAGCCGTGGCGGTTCGGCCGGCTCGTGGCTCGCACGATTCCGGCCATGGGCCGCGGCGCCAGGGCCACGAGGGGCCTGCCGACGCCGCCCGTCTCGCCGGGAGGCGCCCCCAGGACCCGGTTCAACGGCACGATCGGCCCGCACCGGGTCTTCGAGAGCGTCGATCTCGAGCTGGCCAGTATCAAGAAGATCCGCGAAGCGGTTCCTGGGGCGACCGTCAACGACGTCGTGCTCACGATCGTCGGTGGAGCGATGCGGCAGTATCTCCTCGATCACGACGGCCTCCCGAACGAGTCGCTCACTGCGATGGCCCCGATCTCGGCCCGGCCAAAGGGCGGGGCGAGCAACGGGGACGGCGGGCAGGGCAACCGTGTGTCGGCGATGTTCGTGTCGCTGTGCACCGATGTGGCCGGACCACGGCATCGGCTCGAAGCTGTCCATCAGAGCACCCAGGCGTCGAAGGCGCTGACCAATGCCGTCGGCGCCGATCTGTTGGCCGACTACGCCCAGTTCACACCATCGATGTTGGCCGGCGCCGGCGCCCGTCTCTCATCGTCGTTGGGGATGGCCAACCGGATCGACCCCGCATACAACACGGTCGTCTCGAACGTTCCCGGCCCCCAGGAGCCGCTCTACATGAATGGTGCCCGCGTCGTGGCCATGCACGGACTGGCCCCGATTCACGATGGCGTCGGGCTCTTCCACGGCGTGTACAGCTACTGCGGTCGAGTGTTCGTCTCGGCCACCGCGTGCCGGGACATGCTCCATGACCCGGCGGCCTATGCCGACGCCCTGCGGTTTTCATACGACGAGTTGCTGGTGGCCGCGACATGACCGGCCGCACCGTGCTCGTGACTGGCGCCAACTCGGGGCTCGGCCTGGCCACGGCCCTCGAGCTGGCCCGGCGAGGCCACCGGGTCGTCGGCACGACCCGGAGCAAGAAGAAGGCGACGGCGCTCCGCAAGGCGGCCAAGGCGGCCGGCGTCGAGGTCACCACCGAGCTGCTCGACGTGACCGATGCCTCCCGATGCGACGAGGTGATCGCAGAGGTCCGGCCCGAGGTGCTCGTCAACAACGCCGGCGTCGGCCTCATCGCCCCCATGGAGGCGGTTGCCGATGATGTAGCCGAGCACCTGTTGGCCACGATGCTGATCGGTCCGATGCGCCTCGCTCGCCTCGCGCTCCCTCCGATGCGAGACGATGGCTGGGGCCGGATCGTGAACATCTCATCGATCATGGGCCGAGTGACGATGCCACTGTCCGGCTGGTACCAGGCGGCCAAGCACGGCTTGGAAGCGGCCAGCGACGCCCTCAGGATGGAGGTCGCTCGGGACGGCATCGATGTCGTCCTCGTCGAGCCCGGGCTATTCGCCACCGCGTTGCTCGACGACCTCGAAGCCGATGAGGCGCGCTATGGCGACGAGCGCTATCGCCAGTCCTACCGCCGCGTCCGCCGGGGCCTGGACCAGGGCCGGCCGTTGATGGGCGACCCGGCCGACGTTGCCAGCACCGTCGCCCGAGTGATCGACGCCCCTCGGCCCCGAGCCCGGTACCTCGTCGGCAACGACGCCCAGTTCCTCGACCTCACCCGCAGCCTGACCCCGACGCCGATTCAGGACTGGCTCCAACGATCGGCAGCAGGCCTATGAACGTGTCGAGATCATCGGTAGCCGTCGTCGGAGCCGGTTCGTGGGGCACGGCGATGGCCGCGCTCCTGGCCGAGCACGGTCACTCGGTCACCGTCTGGGCTCTCGAAACCGAGGTGGTCGAGGCCATCAACCAGCGCAACGAGAACCCGCTGTTCCATCCGGGTGTGACCCTCCCGCCGGGGCTTGGGGCCACTGGTGATGTGCAGCAGGCGGTCGACGGCGCCGACCTGATCGTCATGGCCGTCCCGACCCAGTTCACCCGGCAGACGGTCGAGCGCTTCGCCGAGGGAGTCGTTCCGACCACGGCGGTCGTCAGCCTGTCGAAGGGGATCGAGAACGAGACGTTGCTCCGGCCAACGCAGATCATCGCCGAGGAGTTGGGCGGTCACACCAGGGTCGGCGTGCTGAGCGGCCCGAACCTGGCCCGTGAGGTCATCCGGGGCCAACCGGCCTCGACCGTGCTCGCCTTCGAAGACCTCGACCTGGCCCATCGGCTACAACCCGTGTTCAGCGGACCTCGCTTCGACGTGTACACCAACGACGACGTGATCGGGTGCGAGCTCGGCGGCTCGATCAAGAACGTCATCGCCGTCGCAGCCGGCATGGCCGCCGGCCTCGACCACGGCCACAACTCGATCTCGGCCCTCATCTGTCGCGGCCTGGTCGAGATGGCTCGGCTCGGCTCGGCGCTCGGTGCACGACCGGAGACGTTCCTCGGTCTGGCCGGTCAGGGCGACCTGGTCGCCACCTGCCTCAGCGAGCAGAGCCGCAACCATCACTTCGGCCGGGAGCTGGCCAAAGGGCGAAGCGTGGACGACATTGCCTCAGAGACCGCCATGGTGGCCGAAGGGGTGAAGAGCGTCGACAATCTGCTGGCTCTCGCCCGCCAGGTCAGCGTGCACACGCCGCTCATGGACCTGGTGCATGTTGTCGTGAACGGCGTTGCCTCGCCGGCCGATGCGTTCGAGCAGGGCCGACCGACCGAATCCATCCACGAGCTGCACGGGCTGATAGAAGCCGCGACCAGCGAACGTCCTACCGCCGACGGAGAGCACTGATGAAACAGCTGACCGGCCTCGATGCGACCTTTCTGTACATGGAGACGCCGAACTCGTTCGGCCATGTGAACGGACTCGCCGTCTACCGCCGACCCGACGACCCCGACTACAAGCCCTACGAAGCGTTCAAGGCGCAGATCGAGAGCCGGCTCCACCTGCTCGACCCGTTCCGCCGGCGCCTCGTCGAGGTGCCCCTCGGGCTCGACCACCCGTATTGGATCAACGATCCCGACTTCGACATCGACTTCCACGTTCGCCACATCGCCATCCCCCCACCAGGCGATCGCGAGCAGCTGGCGGCCCAGGTCGCCCGCATCATCGGCCGGCCAATGGACCGAACCAAGCCGCTCTGGGAGGCCTACGTGATGGAGGGCCTCGAAGGCGACGAGTACGCCGTGCTCACCAAGATCCACCACGCGACGGTCGACGGCGCCTCTGGCGTCGAGCTGCTCACGATCCTCCTCGACACCGACCCGGCCGGAGATGCGGTGCCGGCCGACGACGGTGAGTGGACACCCGATTCGATCCCGACCGATCTCGAGCTGTTGAGCCGAACGGTCGGGAGCTTCGTCCGGCGGCCAGCCCGGCTGGCGCGGGTCCAGCTCAACGCGATCCAGCAGATGGCCGAGATCACCCGCAACAAGGGACTCGAGACCCTCGTCGCCAACGCCCGGCAGCAGGTGCCGGCGCTGCGGCGCTTGCGGAGCGAAGAGCAGCCCCTGACACCGACCGGGACTGCGCCCCGCACCCCGTTCAACCGCTCGATCACCCCCCACCGTCGCCTGGCCATCCGGTCGGTGGCCCTCAGCGACATCAAGAAGCTGAAGACGAAGGCCGACGCGACGGTCAATGATGTCGTGATGACCATGTGCGCCGGTGCGTTGCGGAACTACCTCCAACACCACGACTCCCTACCCGACGTGCCGCTCCAGGCCATGGTGCCGGTGTCGATCAGGACCGGCGACGAGGAGGACAGGTGGACCAATCGGGTCTCCAGTCTGATTGCAGCCCTGCCGACCCACATCGACGATCCGCTGGAACGGCTCGAGATGACGCGAGCGGCGATGGTGGCGGCGAAAGAGCAGTTCGAGCTGGTACCCGCCGATGCGCTTGTCGACCTGGCCAACTTCTCCTCACCGGCGCTGGCCGCTCAGGCCGCCAGGGTGGCGACCTCGCTCCGTATCGCCGATCAAGCCAACCCACCGGTGAACGTCGTGATCTCCAACGTGCCGGGACCCCGCCAGCCGTTGTTCGTCGCCGGTGCCGAGCTCCAGCACTACTATCCCGTCTCGACGATCGGGGAGGGGATCGGGTTGAACATCACGGTTCACAGCTATCTCGACACCCTCGATATCGGCCTCGTCTCGTGCCGCGAGCTGGTTCCCGATCTGGAGTATCTGGTCGAGCTTCACGTCGACGAGATCGAGGTGCTGTTCAAGGCCCTCAAGATCAAGAGGAAGAAGCCGGCATGACCGAGCGCGAGGCGCCGTCGACCGATCTGACCGACATCAGCACTCGTCGGGCTGAGATCGGCGACGCCGTCGCCGAGCTGGAGAGAGCGCTGGCAGCCCCGGCCGGCGTCGGGGAGGCGTGGACCGGTCGCGTCGTCGACGCCCTGCGGCTGCTCGGGGAGCTCGGTCAGGAGCAGAGCCGGGCGGTGACCGCCCCCGGTGGGCTCGTCGACGAGCTTCGCTCGCAGCGTCCAGCGTTCGTGCAACGGGCCGAGGCGCTCAACGAGTCACTCGACGAGGTGCTGGCGGAGCTCCACGAGCTCGTCGAAGCGGTGCCGAAGGTCGAGCCTCGCGACGCCCGGGAGAAGGTCCTGCCCTTCCTCGGGCGCGTCGTCCGTCTGCGCCAGACGATGGCCGACCTGATCTGGGACGCCTACTGGGTCGATGTCGGCGGACCGGAATGACCGGTCGGGCCGCTGCGGTGCCCGAGGCCGGACGGCTGCAGTCGCCGGCCCGCAAGGTGGTCGGTCCCCTCCTGCGCGGACTGTGGTCGGCCAAGGTCGACGGTCTGGAGCACGTACCGACGAGCGGGCCTGCCCTGATCGCCCCGAATCACATCTCGTTCATCGACTCGATCTTCGTGCTCGCCCTCATGCCTCGACGGACGCTGGCGGTCGGCAAGGCGGAGTACATGGACAGCTGGAAGACGAGGTATCTGTTCCCGGCGATCGGGATGATTCCGCTGGACCGTTCGGGGGGCTCGTCGAGCGACGCGGCCCTCGCCCAGGCGGCGGCGTCATTGCAGCAAGGTGATCTGTTCTTGATCTATCCAGAGGGCACCCGTTCGCGCGATGGCTTCCTCCACCGCGGTCGGACCGGCGTGGCTCGTCTCGCGCTCCGAACCGGTGCACCGATCGTGCCGGTCGGCATTCGCGGGACCGATGCCATCCAGCCTCCCGGGGCGGTCGTCCCCCGGCCGTTCAAGCCGTGCTCGCTCGCATTCGGTCCACCGATCCGAACCGAGAAGCACGACGGACAGGAAGTGACCCGGGCGCTTCTCAGGGATCTGACCGACGAAGTGATGTACGAGATCGGGCAGCTGTCGGGTCAGACCTACCGCGACACCTACGGCAACGAGCAGCCCGAGCTCCAGAAGCAGGAGTAGCGATATGGCCGACCAAGGTGCCAGGAGTTCCCGTTTCGAGCGACAGATGTCGCCGGCCGAGGCCCTGATGTGGAACGTGGAGAAGGATCCGTGGCTCAACCCCAGCGGCGCCTCGCTGAGCATCATCGACGGGCCGGTCGACGGCGACCAGTTCGAGCGCTGGCTGCGGGCGGCCGTAGCGGCGCTGCCCCGACTCCGCGAGCGCGTCGTCCCGGGCATCGGTCGCTACGAGCGCCCGAGCTGGAACGCCGATCCCGAATTCGACTTTGGCTACCACTATCGCCACGTCGACCTCGCCGGCGACCGGAGCGAGCGGGAGCTGCTCGACTACGTGGCGCTGGCCATGCAAGAGCCCTACGACCGGACCCGCCCGCTTTGGCAGGTCACCCTGATCGGTGGGCTCGACGGTGATCGCTCCGGGTTGCTGATGAAGCTGCACCACTCGATCGCCGACGGTTACGGCATGGCCCGGATGCAGGAGCGGTTCATGGTCCGCGACGTCGACGCGCCGGTCCCGGACGAGGTCGATCTCGATGCTCTGGTCGCCGAGACCTGTGCCGAGGAGGCCGCCACGGGCGGGAGCGGAGGACTGACGGAGCGAGCGCTCGACCTCGCGACCGCTCCGCCGAAGCTGACCCGGAGGATCATGGCCCGAGCCGCCCTGGCCGGAGCCGATCCGAGCGTGTGGCTCGACACCGCGGAGTCGGTGCAGCGCTACGCCCGCATGATCGGCTCCCAGGTCCGCCCGAGCGGAGAGGGCGATTCCTCGTCGGCCGGGTCGCCGCTGTGGACCGGCCGCTCCCGGCACCGCCACCTCGAGATGGTCCGGGTGTCCCTCAGCGGGGTCAAGGCGGCGGCCAAAGCGCTCGACGCGTCGGTCAACGACGTATTCATGACCGGCCTGATCAACGGGGCGGTCGCTCACCACGATGCCCGGGACCAGCCGGCCGAGGCGTTCAACACCTCGTTCGTCGTCTCGACCAGGACCGACAGCGCCGAGGGTGGGAATTCGTTCACCCCCGTCCGGGTCCAGGTGCCGGCGACACCGATGAGCACCGTCGAGCGGCTGCGAGCCGTCCAGGAGCGGGTCGAGCGTCAGCGATCGAGCGTCCACGGTGGCGGCATGATGGGTGGCCTCGCCGGCCTGGTCAACCTGCTGCCGACCTCGCTGACCACGAGCACCGCCCGCTCCCAAGCGGCCCGTATCGACTTCGCGACCACGAACGTGCGGTCGACCACCAAGCAGTTGTACATCGCCGGCCACAAGATGACGGAGATCTTCGCCCCCGGCCCCGTCGCCGGATCGGCGATGATCGTCGCGGTGTTGTCCTATCTCGACACGATGCACCTCATGTTGACGATCGACCCCTGCGCGATCACCGAGCCCGGGGCGTTGCGAGCCGACATCGAGCGGGCGTACGACGATCTCCTCAACGCGGCGTAGGGCTCGACCACCCCCCGTCGCTCGCGACTAGCGTCGGGCGCTGGCCGCCAACTCGGCGATCGCTGCGGTGATCTCGGGCCAGCGCGGCTTGGGGAGGTCGTGGCCCATGTCGTCGAAGGTGAGCAGCTTGGCGCCACCGATGGCGGCTGCGGTCGCTTCGCCGCCGGAGACGTCGACGAGCGTGTCGACCTCTCCGTGGATGACCAGCGTCGGCACGTCGAGCGCCCTGAGGTTCTCGGTCCGGTCGCCGGTCTTGGCGATCGCCGCGAGCTGGAACGGCCCGCCTTGGGGATGGAAGGAGCGGTCGAAGGCGTCACCGATACGGATCCGCGCCTCGGCCTCGTCGAAGTGCGGTCCGCAGACGACGCCGGCGATCGTGAGCCCCCGCTCGATCACGCTGTCACGATCCTCAGGCGGTGGCGAGAAGAGAGCGCCCACCGCTTCTTGCGTGCCCTGCCCGACGCTCGAATCGCCCGTGGTCGACATGATCGAGGTGAGCGAGAGCACGCGGTCCGGGTGATCGATCGCCATCTGCTGGGCGATCATCCCGCCCATCGACGCCCCTGCGATGTGGGCTTGGTCGATCCCGAGGTGGTCGAGCACCGCCAAGCCGTCCGCCGCCATGTCCGAGAGGGTGTAGGGGACCTCCTCGGTGACCTCATTGCCGGCCATCACCGCCATCATCAGCGCCATGATGTTCGGGGGCTCGCCGTCGGTCTTGCCGCTGAGTCCGCAGTCACGGTTGTCGAACCGGATCACGAAGAACCCGTGCGATGCCAGCAGCTGGCAGAACTCGCGATCCCAGGCGGTGAGCTGGGTAGCGAAGCCCATGATCAGGAGCAGCGCGGGATGGTCGTGGGTTCCGATGGTGTCGTACTCGATGACGACGCCGTCGTTGTCAGCCTGAGGCATGTTCGGTCTCCAATTCTTGGTTGCTCAGCTCGTCGAGAGCGTGACGGATGCCGCTCGTCACCACGTGACCATCGGGCACCGAGTCACGATCGGTCGTGACGCCGAAGGTCAGATGATCGAGATACGACAGGACGCCGATGCTCAGCCGCACGCCGGCCGCCAGTGGCATCACGGGATGGATCTCGGTCATCGGTCGGCCCAACACCGACAGCTCGTGGCGGGGTCCCGGCACGTTTACGATCGTCGTGTGGGCCTTGCGGTCGGTGACCCCTCGTCTCGTGGCCTCCCGGAGCCCGAGGCTCGCCAGGGCCGGCGCCGCGAAGCCGGCTACGCCGATCTGATCGTCGATCGCGGCGCCCTTCGACGTTGCCATGTGAACCTCGCGGTGGAGGCGGTCGATGCGGTCGGTGAGATCGGGCTCGGCGACCGGCAGTTCGATCATCGTCGCTTCGACCCCGCCGTGGAACGCCGCCGCCCCGCCGGCGACCGCCATCGGCACGATGGCTTGCACGGTCGGCCATTCCCGGCCCGACTCGTCGCGGGCCAGGAGGAGCTCTCGGATTCCGCTGGTGACGAGGGCCAGCACGAGCTCGTGGGTGCTCGCGCCGAAACGGCGACGGGCGGTGCGTAATGCCTCCATCTCGACGACGACCGAGGTCCAGGCTCGGGCCGCCCCGACCGGACCTCGGAGGCCGGTGGGGTCGGTGACCGGGGCTCGGGACCGGCCGGTGAGGCGGTCCCATCGCCGTCTCGTCCGCTTCGTGCTGGCTCGGAGGAACCGGTACTGCTCGGCCGGGTTGAAGGCGAGCTCGGCGATCGACTGGCCGAGGAGCTCGGTGGCCGTGGGGGGCGGTCCGGGGCTCCAGCGGACGGCGGGCGCCGATCTCCCGACCGCACCGTCGATGAGGACGGCGAGCGGCTCGGTCCCGAACAGCCCGTCGATCATCGAGTGATGGACCTTCGACACCATGGCCCACTCGTCATCGGGGAGTCCGTCGACGACGGTCAGTTGCCACAGCGGTCGAGAGCGGTCGAGCTGGCGGGAGACGATCAGCGAGACCAGCTCGCTGAGGCTGGCCATGCCGACCGAGGCCGAGGCGCCGATGAGGTGGTCGTCGAGGTCGAAGTCCGGATCGTCGATCCACATCGGCCGTCCGGCATCGAACGGCACCTCCTGGACGCGCTGGCGGAAGCGAGGGACCAGCGGCACGCACCCGGCCACGTGCGACCGCAGCTCGTCGTGGCTGGGCGCCGGGCCGGCGAAGGTTGCCAGCGTCACGCTGTGCATGCGGCTCACCTCGGACTCCATCTTCCAGAAGGCCGAGTCCTCGGGGCTCATCCGAACGGGACCGGTCATGGGAACCTCCGAGCGGTTGCCGTCGGGTACGGCACGGTTGGCGGCGGTGTGGTTTCGCGTGCTGCCCGCCTCAGCGTGGCGAGCGCCTCGGCGTGCTCCGGAGCGGCCAGGCGTTCGAGGGTCGAGGCACTCGACTGCAAGACGGTCGGGACCATCCGGGTCGGATCCATGTTGATCGGTCCCATCGTACGGATCTCGTCGACGCTCGGTTCGAGGACGAGGACCTGGGCGCTGCTGTGTTCGAGCTCGGCCAGCTCGCGGCGTAGTGCAGCGGCACTTGCCAACCGGCTGACGGCATCGAGGGTGCGGAGGGCGTCGGTGCCCTCGGCCGACATCGGTGACAGCACGAGCACGAGGTCGAGGTCGAGCTCGGCGACGAGATCGGCGTTGGTCGGCGAGTGCACCGCGCCGTCGACGTAGCGCTCACCCTCGATCCAGACCGGTTGGAAGAAGCCGGGGATCGCGCTCGAAGCCTCCACGGCGGTGCCCACGTCGACGTCCACGTCAGCGGCTCCGAACACGGTCCGCTCGCCGTCTCGGAGACGGAGGGCGCAGGCCCAATACGTCGCCTGGGGCCAGTCGAGGCCGTGCAGCTCGCGGACCCGGTCACCGAGGTAGTCGGTCGGGATCCGCCCGTGGGGCGTCAGCGACACAGCCAGGCGGCTCGGCCGCGCTCGCCACGGCGGGCACAGCTCCTTCAACAGGAGCCGAGGTGAGCCCGGCCCGAGCCAAAACCAGCTCGGGGCGTTGAGCTCCCGGCCGGAGAGCACTCGGAGCCTCGCCATCGTCTCCGGGTTCGACGGTGCGGCCAGCAGGTGCGAAAGCACTTCGTCGACGGGAACCCCTCCCCGCAACATGGCACCGAAGCCCGAACCGGCCGAGGTGCCGACGATCACGTCGGCTGTTCGAGGATCCCAACCGGTGAGCCGCCCGAGGGTCGACAGGACACCCGAGTGGAAGGCGAAGCCGGTGATCCCGCCCCCTCCGAGCACGAGACCGATCCGGGGACTGCCATCCTCGCCAGGCGAGCCGCTCCCGGTCGTCGTGCTCACGGGCGCGAGATCATGGCTCGTCGCTCGCCTCGATGAAGCCGCGATACACCGACAACATCGCCTGCTTCTGTTGCTCGGTGAGGCGTCGATCGGATCTGATGGCCGTCTCCACCCCGGCCTCGGAGTAACCGTCGGCTTCGTCTGAGGCGACTTCCTCCAACCAACCCGCGTAATGGAGCATCGTGTTCGCCCGGATGTCGAGAGCGGCGGCAATCGAGCGGAGTACCTTGACGGTCGGCTCGTGCATGCCCCGCTCCAGCTGGCTGACGTAGGCGTCGGAGACGTCGGCGATCTTGGCGAGCTCCCGCTGCGAGAGCTCAGCCAACCGCCGCTGGGCGCGAATGAACGCGCCGAGGTCGCCACGGTGGTCTCGCCGGCTCTCGGACGTGGTCATGCACTTCTCCCCTTGAGAGCAACGGTCGCACCCAGGTGCGACCGTTGCCTAGAACAAGCCTGATCAGGCCGCTTCGGTCTCCTCCTCGGCGGGCTTGGACCAGATCTCCACGAGCTCTTTGTAGTAGGTCCGATTCGCCTCGGCCATCTTGCTTGCGAAGTCGAAGTACCGATCGATGAGCTCCTCGGGCTTGGGGATGTCCTCCATCCCCGGCATCTGGAAGCGGCTGCCGAGGGCCATCATCGGGCTGAGCGCCTCGGCCATGCTCTGGTTCATCTCGATCATGCGGCTCTGAGCGGTTTCCATCTCGCTCAGCACTCGATCTTGGGCTTCCATCATCTGGTCGGCAACGCTCACGGGTGTTCTCCTTCGACGGCTCCGCTCGGAGCGGGTACGGTTAGCGCTCCGCACTATAGTTTGCAGATCGCACAATGCCAAGTGGCTGCTCAGTATTGTACGCACAGCAGTCTCTGTACGGTACGGTACGAACAGGGGTGACGATCGACCGGGGGAGCAGGGAGGCAAATGGTCATGGGGGCCACGGACGCAATCCGGTTGGCGGGCCGCCTCGGCCTGCTCGACCCGGCCCGGCTGCTGGCGACGAGCGGGGCGATGACCCGGTGGGGGCCGACGATCGCCACGCTCTACACCTCGGCGGCGCTCCGCCATCCGAGGAGGCCGGCGGTCATCGATCATCGGGGAACGCTGCGATACGCCGAGCTCGATCTCCGCTCGACGGCGCTCGCCAGCGGACTCCTGGCTCTCGGCCTCCAACCGGGCCAGCACCTAGGCCTGCTCTGCCACAACCATCGGGACTTCGTGGAAGCCAACCTCGCGGCGGCCAAGGCCGGCCTGAACGTGGTCTACCTCAACACCGGCTTCGCCGCTTCCCAGCTGGGCGAGGTCATGCAGCGTGAGGAGGTGGCAGGGCTCGTCTGCGACGCCGGCCTCGTGCCTGCCGTCGAGTCCGCCGTATTCGATCGCCCGATCGTCGTCGCCGATGGCGAGATCGACGGTCTCCGATCGATGCGAGACGTCCGTCGGCTCGGTCGTCGCCAGCCGACCCTGTTGCTGCCGAGGACCACGAGCCCGGTTCTGCTCACCTCGGGCACGACGGGTCTTCCCAAGGGGGCCCGGCGCTCGACGAGCGGGGTGGATCCGCGGGCCGCAACCAGCGTGCTTCGTCGAATCCCCTATCGCACCGGTGACGTCTTCGTGCTCCCGAGCCCCCTGTTCCACGCCTGGGGCCTGAGCCAGCTGATCGTGGCGGCAACCCTTGGCTCGACGGTGGTCCTGACACCGCGGTTCGCGCCCGAGACCACCGTGCGGGCAGTCATCGAGCACCGGGCGACCGTCCTCGGCGTGGTACCGATCATGCTGCAGCGAATGCTTGCCACGCCCGATCTCGACCTCGCGGCCATGACCTCCCTGCGAATCGTCGCCAGCAGCGGCTCCGCCCTCCCGGCGGCCGTCTCCGAGGCGTGGATGGACGCCGTCGGCGACTGCCTGTACAACCTGTACGGATCCACCGAGGTGGGCCAGGCGACGATCGCCACGCCGGAGGATCTCCGGCAGGCACCAGGCACGGCGGGCCGGGTCGTGCCGGGCTCGGAGGTCGTGATCGTCGGCCGCGACGGTACCGAGTTGCCGCCGGGCGCCGAGGGCCGGATCTTCGTTGCCAACGGGGCGCAGTTCAGCGCGTACACGGGCGGTGGGACGAAGGAGGCCATCGACGGTCGGATGTCGTCGGGCGACGTCGGCTACTTCGACGCCGACGGCCGCCTCTTCGTGACGGGCCGATCCGATGACATGATCATCAGCGGCGGCGAGAACGTCTTTCCCCGCGAGGTCGAAGACCTGCTGCTCGCTCAGCCCGGGGTGGCCGACGTCGCCGTCGTCGGCGTCGACGATCCCGACTTCGGTCAGCGGCTGTCGGCGTTCATCGTGCTCGCGGCGGACGCCGATCTGAGCGCCGAGAGGATCCGGAAGGTGGTGGCCGAGCGGCTGGCCCGACACAAGGTTCCCCGTGACATCACCTTCGTCGCCGAGCTCCCGCGAACGACGACGGGCAAGATCCGGCGGCAGGACCTCGTCGGTGAGGCGCTCCGCGCCGAACACTAGTAGGTTCTTTGGGGGCGGTGACCCGTCGATGTTTGCACCGGTTGCGTACCTAGCGAGCGCTAGGCAATGATGACGGCATGCTCCTGCAGAAGGGCGCCGCATCGACCGCGGACGCCGATCGGCTCGCCGCTACCACCGACGCCCGATCTCGGTCGAGCTCGGCCGTCGACGCGATCGCCGCTACGCAGAACCCGATCAGCCGGTCGGTCTATGCCGGTCTGCGGCAACTGACGAGGATCCTCAGTCGGGGCTGGCGGCTCACGATCGAGGGTACCGAGCACGTGCCATCGACCGGTCCGGCCATCCTTGCGGCGAATCACGTGTCGTTCCTCGACTCGCCGCTGCTTATGTTCGAGCTCCCCCGCCGGGTGTGGTTCTTCGGCAAGGCCGAGTACCTCGACTCGGCACTGACCCGGTCGCTGTTCCCCGCCCTCGGCATGATCCCGGTCGAGCGGGGCGGGCGACGGGCCGCGCTGACGGCGATGCGGAGCGGCCTGCGGGTCCTCGACGGTGGCCAGCTACTCGGTATCTACCCCGAGGGCACGCGAAGCCGCGACGGACAGCTCCACCGCGGTCACACCGGGCTGGCGTGGCTGGCCTTCAAGTCGGGAGCACCGATCGTGCCGATCGGCATCCGAGGGACCGACGTCGTCCAGCCGCCAGGCCGGCGATTCCCCAGCCTGCGAGGGGATTGCTCGATCCACATCGGTCGCCCGCTCGCCACCCAACGCTACGAATCCCGCGATCGGCGCTCCCATCGGATCCTGACCGACGACGTGATGTTCGAGATCAGCCAGCTCTCTGGCCAGCGGTATGTCGACAGCTATGCCGAGCTCGCAGGCGGTGACGACTCGAAGCCCGAGGACCTCACGCTGTAAGCTTCAGCCTGTCGGACCCAATGGAGAGGCGAGACGCATGCACAACGATCTCTTGGCGACACATCCGCCACGCTCGACCGCACTGATCGAAGCCGACCGGTCGATCTCCTACGGCGAGCTTGCGGAGCTGGTGGCGCAGACGGCCGGCGCCCTCCGAGCCGCCGGCGTTGATCGCGGCGACCGGGTCGTCGTCCTCGGGCCCAACGACGTCGCGTTCGTCACCGGCTTCCTCGCCACCCAGCTCATCGGCGCGGTCGTCTGTCCCCTCGATTCGCGCAATCCGTCACTGGTGATCGCAGAGCGCGTTCAAGCCCTGTCCCCTGAGT
>JAOTYQ010000399.1 GCA_029861725.1 Acidimicrobiia bacterium
ACCCTGCTCTTCGACCGGGCGACCGAGCGGTACGAACAGGTCTGGTTCGGCGGCGCCGACGCCGGACGGCCCGATAGCCAGGAGCTGGCTCTCGCCGACCGCGAGCTGCTGGCTGACGACCGGTGAACCGTAGAGCGGTCATCTTCTGGGGCGGCTTGGTCGTGGCCCTGCTGCTCGTCGGGCTTGTGTCGGGCGGCCGGAGCCAGACCGGAGAGCCGCTCGATCCGGATTCCACCGACCCCCTCGGCACCCGGGCGTTGATCATCTTCCTCGACGAGCTCGACGGCGACATCGTCCGGGACCTCCCCGACGACGACGTGTCGACGACGTTGCTGCTGGCCGACCAGCTCGAAGCCGACCAGCGAGCAGGACTGCTGAGCTGGGTCGAGCGGGGCGGCACCCTCGTCGTCACCGATCCGGGCTCGACGTTCGCTCCGAGGGCCGCGCTCCCCGTCGTCGACAACACCGGTGCCGTCACCTCGGGTGACTGCTCGATACCCGGCCTCGACGGCCTCCGTCTCGAAGCGGCGAGCTTCGTCCTGTACCCGGCCGAGACCTCCGGCGAATCGGGCGACGGTGCACCGCTCGGTGCCGGCCGGGCCAGCGAGCTGTGCTTCGGCGACGGTCGCGACAGCTACCTGCACGAGACAGCGGTCGGCAGCGGCCGGGTCGTAGCCCTCGGGGGTGCGCTGGCCCTGACAAACCAGAACCTCGACGAAGCCGACAACGCCGTTTTGGCCGCCCGCCTGCTGCTGCCGGCCGAGACCGGCGCTGCCAACGCTGGTGTGGCTGTGCTCTTCGAGCCGATCCTCACCGCCGGCTCCCGCACCTTCGGGGACCTGATCCCGTCGGGCGCCAAGTGGTCGACCTGGCAGCTGCTCGTCGCCTTCGCCTTGTACGTGCTGTGGCGGGCGCCCCGGTTCGGCCGACCCGTGCCGGAGCCACAGCCCGTCGAGCTGCCCGGGTCGCTCCTCGTGCGGGCGACCGGCGAGCTGCATCGCCGCAGCGGCGGCCATGGCCAAGCGGCTCAGGCCTTGCGAGCCCATCTCGACCGGCGCCTACGCCGCCAGCTCCGACTCTCCCCGGAATCGTCCACGTCCGACGTCGTTCGCGCTGTCGGCGAGCGTCATGAGGCGGAAGCCTCGGCGGCCGATCGTGTGTTGTCCGCACCGTCGGTCGCTTCCGGCGACGAGCTCGCGGCTCTCCTCGTCGACATCGATCACCTCAACCGGGCCGTGCTCTCCGAGGAGCTCGCCTCCGACATCGTCCGCGACTCCTACACTGCCCCCGGACTGCGACGACCTGGAGAATCGACGTGACCGACCACCCGTCACCGCTGGGCCAGGCCGCCCCCCCGCCGGCCGATCACCGCAACCGGTTCGTGGCGATCCGAGACGAGGTGAGTCGGGTCGTCGTCGGCCAGGCGGCGGTGATGTCGGGCATGCTGTGCGCGTTGCTGGCCGAGGGCCACGTGCTCCTCGAAGGTGTGCCCGGGGTCGCGAAGACCTTGCTCGTGAAGGCGATGGCGGCGTCGATGAGCCTCGACGCCGCCCGGGTGCAGTTCACCCCCGATCTGATGCCATCCGACGTGGTTGGCCAGATGGTGTTCGACCAGGGCAACTTCCGGTTCCGGAAAGGGCCGGTGTTCACCAATATGTTGTTGGCCGACGAGATCAACCGGACCCCGCCGAAGACCCAGGCCGCGCTGCTCGAAGCGATGGAGGAGCATCAGGTGTCGATGGACGGTGTCCCCCGACCACTGCCCGAGCCGTTCATCGTGATCGCCACGCAGAACCCGATCGAGTACGAGGGGACCTACCCCCTCCCGGAGGCTCAGCTCGACCGGTTCCTCGTCAAGCTACTCGTCGACTACCCGTCGGCCGACCAGGAGCTCGAGGTCATCCGCCGTCACCATCTGGGCCTCGACCCCCACGACCCGGTGGCGGCCGGCGTGCGGAGCGTCGCCGACCCGGCCACGTTGGCCGCAGCTCGGGCCGAGGTGGCCGCCATCACGGTCGAGGATCCCGTCCTCGCCTACATCATCGAGGTCGTCCGGGCCACCAGGCAATCGCCCTCGCTGTCGCTCGGCGTGTCGCCTCGGGGGGCGGCCGCGCTGCTGAAGACCTCGAAGGCGTGGGCCTGGCTGTCGGGTCGTGCCTTCGTCACCCCGGACGAGGTCAAGACGATGGCGAAGCCGACGCTGCGGCACCGGGTTCTCGTTCGACCGGAGCTCGAGATCGAGGGCATCGACGCCGACCGGGTCCTCGACGGCATCCTCTCTCAGGTGCCCGCCCCGTGACCTGGCCGGTCCCGACGGCCCGGTTGGTGCTGCTGGCCGCCACCGGCGCGGTCGCCGTGTTGCTCCTGCCGTCGCTCGGCCGCACCGATCTCGGCTTCGCCGTCGTCGACAACCGGTTCCTGTACCTGAACGCCGCGATCCTCGCCGCAGCGCTGATCGACGGCCTCCTCGCCCCTGCCCCGGGGGATCTCGCCCTCCGCCGTCGCCACCCTCGGGCCGTCACGCTCGATCACCCCACGACGCTGTCATGGGAGGTGCGGACGCCAGCCGGTCTCCGGCCCCGTTGGTCGTCGGCCCGCGTTGCCATCGCCGACCAGCTGGCCCCCTCTCTGCGGGCCGGCACCCGCCGGGTCGATCTGCGCCTCGCCGAGCGGGGCACGACGACGGTCGGGGTCGAGCTGCGACCGGCCCGCCGGGGCCGGTTCGAGCCGAGCGAGATCGTGGTCAGGACCACGGGGCCGCTCGGGATCATGCACAAGCAACGCCGCCGCCAGCACCGAACGAGCCTCAAGGTGCTCCCGCCGTTCCGATCGGCCAGGGAGGCCGAGCTGAGCCTGCGGCGGGCCCGGATCCTCGAGATCGGGCTGCGGTCGGCCCGGGGTAGGGGCGGCGGCACCGAGTTCGACAGCCTGCGGGAGCTGACCCCCGATGATGAGACCCGGCGCATCGACTGGGCGGCCACGGCCCGAACCCAGCGGCCGATCGTTCGTACCTACCGGGCCGAGCGAAACCAGACCGTCCTGTGCCTGCTCGACTCGGGCCGCACGATGGCCGGCCGGGTTCAGGGCGTGCCCCGCATGGAGTTCGCGATGGACGGGGCGATGCTGCTGGCCGAGCTGGCCACCGGGCTGGGTGATCGCATGGGCCTCCTCTCCTTCGACCAAGAGGTCAACGCCACGATCGAGCCGTCGAACCGGCGGTCGCAGCGAGCCCAGATCAGCGAGCGCCTCTTCGACCTGGAGCCGGCGCTGGCCGAGTCGAACTACCAGAACGTCGTGACCCACGTCCTCGCCCGCTACCGGCGGCGCAGCCTCCTGGTGCTGCTGACCGAGCTCGGGACGGAAGCGGTCGGGCAGTTCCTGATGCCGGCGCTGCCGCTCCTCATCCGGACCCACCTCGTCGTCGTCGCTGCGGTACGCGATCCCGATCTGGTGCACTGGACCACGAACACCCCGACCGACGAGGACGGGGCGTTCCTCCGGGCCGCCTCGATCAGCAGCCTGGCCCGGCGCGACGTGCTGGCAGCCCGGGTCCGGGCCATGGGAGCCGTGGTCGTCGACGAGCAGCCCCACGACTTCGCCTCTGCCCTCGGCGACGCCTACCTCGACGCCAAGGCGGTCGGACGGCTTTGAGCCCGACGCTGAGCGCCCGGTTGGCCGAGGTGCTGGCCCGATTCGACGTCGACCTCATGTTCGGTCTTCCCGGCGGCGGTCAGAACCTCGACCTGATCGGGGCCGCCGAACGGCACGGCATCCGCTTCGTGCTCGCCCACGGTGAGACCGAGGCCGCGATCATGGCGTCGACCCATGGCCTGCTCACCGGTCGGCCAACCCCGGTGATCGTCACCCGCGGCCCGGGGGTGGCGTCGCTGGCCAACGGGCTGGCCCAGGCCACGCTCGACCGGTACCCCCTGGTCGCTGTGGCCGACACCGTCCCTCAGGCCTCGGCCCATCGGGTGGCCCACCAGCGACTCGACCAGACCGGCCTGCTCGGTCCGGCGGCCAAGATGTCGACCACGATCTCCGACCGGACGTCCGACGCCGATCTCGCCGAGCTGGTGGCGACGGCGTGCCGCTGGCCCTACGGCGGCGTCCATCTCGACTTCGACCCGACCGCCGAGCCCGCGGCCCCCGTCGGCGATGGAGCGGAACGGAGCGGATCGGCCCCGGCCGAGCGCTTGACGGCCGCCGGGCACCGGTTGGCCAGCGCGAACCGGCCGGTGGTGATCGTCGGCATGGAGGCGGCGGCCTGGGCCGCCCGCCGATCGGCCGGCCCCGAGCGAACCGACGTCGGCGCTAAGCTGGCCTCGCTTGGTTGCCCGGTGCTGACGACCTACCAGGCGATCGGGACGGTGCCAACCGAGGGACCGGTCAACGCCGGTCTGTTCACCAACGGCTCCCTCGAACGGCCGGTGCTGGAGGCGGCCGATCTCGTGGTCACCATCGGTCTCGATCTCGTCGAGCCGATCCCGGCTCCCTGGCGCAGCGAGGCCGACGTCATTCGCCTGTCGGAGACCCGACAGCTCGACGACTACCTCCCGACCGCCATCGACCTGGTCGGCGATCTCGATACCTCGGTGGCGGCGCTGGCCGACGCCGTGGCCGAGCGGTCGGCAGCCTGGGGGTGGGAGCCCGAGGCCGGACCGGCGTTCGTGGCCGAAGCCCGCGCACGGCTGCGCACCGAGTCCGGCCACCGGCCGGGCCGGTCGTTCGGTCCGATCGAGCTGGTCGACGGGCTGATCGGCCTCCTGCCCGGCACGGCGACGGTCACCGTCGACGCCGGCGCTCACTTCCTGGCCGTGATGCCGAACTGGCCGGTGGCGAGGCCGTTCGAGCTGTTGATCTCGAACGGGCTGGCCACGATGGGCTTCGCGGTGCCGGCCGCCATCGGTGCCGCGCTGGCTCGACCGGACGAGGCAGTCATCGCGTTGACCGGTGACGGGGGCCTGTCGATGGTCCTGGCCGAGCTGGAGACCATCGCCCGGCTGCAGCTCCCCATCACCGTCGTGGTGTTCAACGACGCCGCCCTCAGCTTGATCGAGATCAAGCAGGGCGAAGGACATGGCGGAGACGACGCAGTCCGCTACCGCGGGGTCGACTACGCCGCCGTGGCCGAGGCGAGCGGCGTCGCCGGTTGCGTCGTCACCTCCAGCGAGGAACTGGCGGCTGCCATCGGGCCCTCGGGCCTCGACGCTGCGGTCGGGCCCCGCCTCGTCGACGCCCGCATCGATCCGGCCGCCTACCGACACCTGATCGAGATGACCCGAGGCTGAGCTCCGAACCGTCGAGTCGATGGGGTAGGTGCCCGCTCGGCGGCTCGGGTCGCGGCGGCCGAGTGGTCTATCGTCGGCAGAGCGTCGGCGGCGGCCGAGCCCCGATGTCGATATGACCACGACTTACGAAAGCGAAGGTGCGCCCATGCCGGTGACCGTTTCCCAGTTCCTCGATGTCTCCGCCGGCCTTCAGCCGAATCAGTTCTCGGTCGGCTCCCGCGACTCGATCGGCAGCATCTCGGATCTCGATCCCACCTACAAGCAGCTGATGGACGAGCCCTACGCCTGCGTCATGGCCGTCATGGGCAAGGACGGCCGACCGAACCTGACGCCGATGTGGTTCGACTACGAAGGCGACAAGGTCCTGGTCAACGTGGCCGAGCATCGCAAGAAGACCGAGTGGATCCGGGCCAATCCCGAGATCACGATCCTGATCATGAACCCGGAGAACATGTACCACTGGCTGAGCATGAAGGTGACCGTGGAGCGGGAGATCAGCGAGGACGATCCCGTCGAGGGCG
>JAOTYQ010000400.1 GCA_029861725.1 Acidimicrobiia bacterium
TCAACGAGCGCAGCGTGAGCTGATCCTTGGCCTTCATGGCCGCGGTCATGTCCTGGCGGATCGTGTCGATCAACATGATGGCCATTCCTAGCAGCCTCCGGCCACGGGGAGCGAGCGAGAACCACCTCCCGCCTCCCCTCTGGCGGGCGAGGCAAGTCGATCTACCCAGGCACCTTTTCGGCCCGAAGCGACGGGCATAGGTTGACGTTGGGAAACCGGAGGCAGCGGCGGTCGTAGACCTGCCTTCGACGATCCCGGCGGCCTGCTAGGAGCAGTCTCTGATTCCCTCTGCGGGTGGATCGGAGACTGCAGCCGTCGCTTCGAGGGTCGAGCCCGGTGGGGATGACCCGCTGATCACCAGCGCCCGACGTCGAGCCCTGACGTGGTCAGCCGCCGAGTGGTGCGATCCAGGCGACGTAGAACGACCCGCCGAGGATCGCGATCGAGATGCCGGCGATCACTGCTCCCCAGAACCAGTAGGGGAGCAGCAGAACGTTGGCGATCGTCTGGGTATCGGAGTCGGTGAGCGTGCCGTCGGTCCGGTAGAAGTGCTTGGTGAACATGTAGTTGAGGCTGCCCCAGCTGGCAACGCAGAACTGGATGCCGATCAGCTGGGCGATGAAGATCCTGACCAGTTCTGGCGCTCGCCACGCCACCGGCATCAGCGCCAGGCCGGTGAGCCCGAGGGCCACCCACCCGAAGGTGTTGCGCACGAACAGCACCACCGACGCCAGGACCGTGATCGCCAGACCGGCGAGGACGAAGGGCGCCGTCGACTCGTTGGCGCCCAGCACGATGAACAAGCCACCGACGACCGCCGGGGCGAGCAGCCCGCCCGCTGCGACCACGGCCCTTCCCAATCGGCCGACCCCGCTCGAGAACGCGAGGCCGTCGAGGTTGCGATGCACCTCCAGCCGCTTGAAGCTGCCGCCAGCGGCCAGCGCAGTGAGGCCGTGACCCAGCTCGTGGGCCCAGGTGCCGAGGAGGGCGAACGGGTACAGCACGGTGCGCCCATAGGGCACGCGGGGCAAGACGAGGCTGAGGGCGACGGCCGCCCAGAACAGTCTGATGAGCGTGCCCTCGCTCAGCTCGGCCGCCGTCATCTGCAAGCTCTCACCGAGCCCCGCCCAGTCGATCACGGCGCCACCTTAGTTTCGGTTGGCTTGCCCGGCGGGGCGCGTTGGATTGTTCGGCTGCTCCACTAGGGTGACCAACGGCCCGGCCCGGGCCTCGGCAACCGGCACGGGCCGACCCGCAACTGCCACCGCCTCGACGGGGGTCTACGGCCTCCTCGGCGACACAACGGCGGTCGCTGGCCGGAAGCGGCGCCGGCCCGGTTGCTCCAGAACCTCCGATGAGGAAGGAGCTCCGCCATGTCCGAGCCCCGTATCCCCGTGTTCGACTATCACGGTGCCCTGACCCTCGCCCGCCGACTCGCCCGCCTGGCCGACACCTGGGAACGGTCGTTCGACGAGCGGGCGATCGCCTATGGCGAGGCACTCGCCTCCTGGACCGGGCCGCATCGCGACCACGTTGCCCGCCGGTTCGCCCACGAGCGATCGGTGAGCGAAAGCGCCTGCCGAGCCCTCCGGGCCGAAGCCGACCGTTGGGCCCGGGCATGGACCGACGCGATCGACGATGCGAACCGGGCCCGCTGGTCGGCTGCGACGATCGGCGTCGTCGAGTCCACGATCCCGATCCCGCCGCCGGTCGATGTCCCGGTTGCTCCCCACTACCAGCCGACGGCTCCGGTCCCGGGCGTCGAGCGATGACCGGCGCCGATCCGGGAGCTCTCCACCGGGCGGCGGCCGCCGGCGTGCCACTGCAAGAGTTGACGGCCAGCACCGGCGCAGTCGTCGCCGAGCAGCGAGATCTGGTGCGCGCCCGCTGCGGCCTGCGGGCGGTCGTCGCCGCCGGGCTCGAGGACCTGCTGTATGTCGCCGCCCATGCGGCCGAGACCGACCGGTTCGTGTCGGGGATCCGGGCCGCCCTCGTCGCTGCCGACACCGCCTCGTGGCCGCAGGCTCCCGGCCCCGACCCGACCGCCACCACTCCCCCCGGGCTGACCAACGGCGGCCGCCTGACGTTCGTCGACGGCTTGATCGTCGCCGACGGCACCTCGGCGGTCGGCTCTGGGCGCCCCGCCGGCGCAAGCGCGGTGCCGTGGCTCGATCCCGAAACCGACAGCTGGGTCGTCGGCATAGGTCGAGCGCTCAGCGGAAGCCGTCCATCACCGGCGTTCATCCGAAGGATCCTCGACGACGGGCCAGCGGTCGTCGAGGCCATCACCGACCCGGAACTCAGCGTCCTCCAACAGGCCACGACGCTCCTGACCGACCCCGGGCGCTTCGTCGACGACTGGCGCCGGGCCGGAGGCGGTGCCCTCGACGCCGCGGTGGCCCTCGGTCTCTCCGCCGTCGGGATGGCCGCAGTCATCAGCCCCGGAGCCGACGACACCGCCGAGCGCCTGGTCGGGCGGCGCTACGGCGCCGAGACCCAGCGGTCGATCATCGACAGTGTGCGTCTCGTCACGACCGATCCCGATACAGCGGCGGCGACCGGCATCGGGCTCGAGGCGTATCGCGACGATCCCTACCGTTGGCTCGGGTCGATGCTGCCGGACGCGCTGCTGGAGGCGGTGACGACGGCCCTACCGATGTCGGCGATGAGTCGCGCCCACCGGCTCGACCCGCCGTTGGGTCGAACGGTGCCGATCTCGCCCCATCGGCCGCCATCGGGATCACCGCCTCCCCCGGCGAGCGGGCCGCCGGCACCGCCGTCGCCCCTGCCCGATCTCGACAGCGTCCGCCGCCTCGAGCCGGAATGGGGCCCGGCCGAGGAGATCACCTCCCACCGTCAGCGGCCCTTCGAGCCACCGGAGAGCTGGGCCGCCGATCTCAACGGGGACGGGCACACAGCGCCCGGGCGCAACAACAACTGCGTCGACTGCGCCCGCGCCGCTGAGGCCAACTGGAGAGGCCAGGATGCCGTCGCTGCTCCGCTGGCCGACACGCACCGCACCGGCGTCTCGGTCGATCGGATCGAGGAGTGGGCCGGTGGTCGGCTCGTGCCGGCCACCATCGAGGAGATCGCAGACGAGCTCACCGACCTCGGCCCTGGATCCTCCGCCATCGTTGCGTCGGGGTGGGGGAGCGGAGGAGCGCACGCGTACAATGCCGTCAACGACGGAGGGGTCGTGAAATGGGTCGATGCGCAACTGGGTCGGACCTCCACCTGGCCGCCGCCCTACGCCGACGAGGTCGACGTGTCGCTCGTGCTCTACCTCGACCGGGAGGGTCGACCGCGATGAGCGCGCAAGCCACCGAACCGCTCGGCCCCCGGCGAGGGAATGGAGGACGTCGATGAACGAAGCCGAGGCCACGGCCGCCGCCGAAGCGCATGCCAGACGCCATCTGCCCGAGCTGGGGACCCGGCCGTGGCGAGCCACCCGGTTCGCCGGAGGTTGGCTCGCCAATCCAACCGGCGATGACCTCGCCCGGCGCACCGGCGTGCCCTGCCTGGTCGTCCTCGACGACGGCACGATCGAGACCGAGAGCTCGAGCCTCCCGCCCTCGTTGCTGATGGCCAAGTATGGCCGCCGCCCCGATGCGCCGGCGGAGGACGATGGCGGGTAGGAGCTTGGCCCGACACCGGGTCGTTGTGGTCGGAGCCGGCTTCGCGGGGCTCCGGGCGGCGAGGGATCTCGCCGACGTGGCGGTCGAGGTGACCATCGTCGACGCCCGCAACCACCACACGTTCCAGCCCCTGCTCTACCAGGTGGCGACGGCGGGGCTCGACGCCGACGACGTCTGCTATGCGACCCGGGGCATCTTCCATCGCCAGAGCAACGCTCGGGCGATTCGGGCCCAGGTGGTCGGCGCCGATCTCGGCGCCCGAACGGTCGAGCTGGCCGACGGCGCGGTCCTGGCCTACGACCACCTGGTGCTGGCGGCCGGTGGCGTAACCGCCGACTTCGGGGTGCCCGGAGTGCTCGAGCACGGGTTCGGGTTGAAGTCCGCCGCCGACGCGGTCGCGATCCGAACCCACGTTCTCGAGCGGTTCGAGCGCTGCGAACGGGATCCCTCTCGCATCGACGACGGTGAGCTGACGCTCGTCGTCGCCGGCGGGGGCCCCACCGGCGTGGAGATGGCCGGCGGGTTCGCCGAGCTGATCAACCACGTGCTGCGGCGGGACTTCCCCTCGGTCGACGTCAACCGGGCCCGGGTCGTGCTGATCGAGGCCGCCGATCGGCTCCTCGGGACCTTCGCCCCGAAGCTCGGTCGATCGGCGGAGCGCAAGCTCGGGCGAATCGGGGTGGAGGTGCTGCTCGGGACGCAGGTCGATCGGGTCACCGCATCCTCGGTCGTATTGGCCGACGGCCGCACGATCGATACCGGCACGCTCGTGTGGGCTGCTGGCATCAAGGCCAACCCGCTCGGTGCTGCCCTCGGACTCGAGGTCGACCGGGGTGGCCGCATCGTCGTCGACCGCGACCTCCGGGTGGCGTCGCACCCAGAGATCCTCGTCATCGGCGACCTGGCCGCCGCTCGGGATATCGACGGCTCCCTCTTGCCCCAGGTGGCGCCGGCCGCCATCCAAGCCGGTGCCCACGCCGCCAAGGTCATCAAGGCCGAGCTACGCGGCGGCCGACCGGTCGGCCGGTTCCGCTACCGAGACAAGGGCTCGATGGCCACGATCGGTCGCAACTCGGCGGTCGTCGAGCTACCGAGCGGCCAGACCGTCACCGGTCTCGCCGGCTGGGTCGCCTGGCTGTGCCTGCATCTCGTGATGCTGATCGGCTTCCGGAACCGGGCCAATGTCGTGGTCAACTGGGCGTGGAACTACCTCACCTACGACCGGGCGAGCCGACTCATCATCGAGGACCGCCCCCTCCCGCCCCGGGTCGGCGGACCGGGTTGAAGCTGGGCCACGATCGTCGGCCCGTGGCCAGCATTGGCCCAAGAGTTGCTCTAGGCTCGCCTCCGGCGCAGGGGCGTTCGAAACGGAGGGACGACATGAGACCGAAGGCGCTAATCGGCGTGGTGCTGGCGTTGGTGACCGCCGCGGTGACCCTGATCGCGGCCCCGGTGTCGGCCGAGCGTCGCAGCACCCACCCGCCGCGCGTGGCCGGCATGGTGATCGTCGAGAGCAACCGATCCTTCGAGGACACGTGGGCTGCGCTCCTGGCCGCGCTCGACGCCAACACCAACATCGGGGTCGTCGCCACCATCGACCACGCCGCCGCTGCCGCATCGGTCGGGCTGGAGCTCGACCCCAACCGCGTCGTCGTGTTCGGCAACCCGAACCTGGGAGCACCACTGATGCAGGTCAACCAGGTCGTCGGGATCGACCTCCCGCAGAAGATCCAGGTGTTCGAGGATCGGGGTCGGGTATTGGTCGGCTTCAACGACGCCGCCTGGCTCCGGGCTCGTCACCGGTTGGGTGACCAGCCGACGTTGGAGACGATCGCCGGTGCACTGCGGGCACTCGCCGGGACGGCGGCCGACGACGAGGTCGATCAGCGGTCGTTCGGCAACTCGAGGTTCCGACGCAACCCTGGGCTGGTGACCGTTCCGAGCGACGCCGACTTCGAAACGACCTGGGATCGGCTCCTGGCCGCGATCGAGGCTTCGCCGGCGTCGGTGGCCTTCACCGTCGACCACAGCGCAGCCGCTGCACCGGTCGGGCTCGACCTGCGACCGACCCGCCTCGTCGCCTTCGGGAACCCGAACCTCGGGACTCCGCTGATGCAGGAGCGCGCTACGGCCGGCGTCGATCTGCCGAT
>JAOTYQ010000026.1 GCA_029861725.1 Acidimicrobiia bacterium
GACCAACACGACCGCTCCGCCGACCACCGCTGCTCCGACCACGACGACCACCACCCCGATCACGACCACCACCAGCGGCGGGAGTTGATGGTCGGCGGGGCAACGATCGGGGCCACCGCCGACCGCTTGGCCCAGGCGACCTCGCCTCCGAAGCCTGCCGAGCGATGGTTCCGGGCGATGAACACCGACGTCCACGTCGTCGTGCTGGCCGAGCGAGATCACGACGCATTCCTCGACGCGGCTGAGCGGACCGTGCACGATCACGAGGCCCGTTGGAGCCGATTCCTCCCCAACTCCGAGGTGTCTCGGCTGAACGCCGCCGATGGCCGGCCCGTGGTCGTCTCGCCCGACACGTTCGCCCTGATCGGCAAGGCCATCGATGCCTGGTACCTGACCGGAGGTGCCTTCGACCCGACGGTCGGCGCCTGCCTGGCCGCCGCCGGCTACGACCGCAGCTTCGAGCACCTCCCACTGGCTGAGATCGCCGACCGCCCGACGAGCGGCCACTCGCCAGCCGCCACCCCGCGAGCGGTCGAGCTCCACGAAGCCACCACCGCCGTCGTCGCCCCACCAGGCGTCACGATCGACCTCGGCGGGATCGCCAAGGGCCAGTCGGCCGAGACGGTCGTCGCCGACCTGCTCGCAGCCGGCGCCCTCGGCTGCTGCGTCAACATCGGCGGTGACCTCCGGGTCTCTGGCCTACCACCCGACCAGCGAGGGTGGACGGTCACGCTCGACTGTCCAGGCTCCGGCCAGGTCAGAGCGATCGCTCTGGCCGACGGGGCCGTCTGCACCTCGACGATCACCAAGCGAGCGTGGACCGCCGCCGGACGGCGGGAGCACCACCTACGCGACCCCGGCACCGGGGCCGCGCTCGCAACCGGGCTCGCGTCGGTCTCCGTCATCGCCGCCCGGGCCGACCAGGCCGAGGTCTTGACCAAAGCCGCGCTCGCTGCCGGCAGGGACTGCGCAGCCCAGGTGCTCTCCGCCGCCGGCGCCACCGGGGTGCTCGTCACGAGCGACGGCGTCCTCCTCGAGCTCGAAGGCTTTGGTCCGTTCCGTCTCGACCGGTCGAACGAGCCCCGCCCGGCAGTCCCGGGTACCCGAGGGGACCGACGATGAGCGATCAGGTCTTCTGGTTCGCCACCAGGGGGGCGGGGATCCTCGCCTGGTTCGCGGCGACGCTCTCGCTGACCGTTGGCTTGATGATGTCGTCGCGTGCGCTCGGGCGGCGACCGACATTGCCATGGCTGCTCGACGTTCACCGCTTCCTCGGGGCGATGTCAGTGGTGTTCCTCGCGGTGCACCTCTTCACCCTCTGGGCCGACTCGTTCGTCACCCTCACCGTGGCCGACCTGATCGTTCCCGGACGAGCCGAGGTCCCCGGGTTGACCCAGCTCTCGATGACCTGGGGAGTCATCGCAGGATGGCTGCTGGTGCTCGTCCACGCGTCGTCGTTGATCAAGAACCATCTGCCCGCGCAGTTCTGGCACACCCTGCACCTGACCTCGTTCGGCACGGTCATCCTCGGCCTCGTGCACGCGATCCAGGCCGGGTCCGACACCGACAATCGCATCCTGGTGGCGGCGGCGGTCTCCGTGCTCACCGCCGCCTTGCTGCTGACCGCCACCAGGGTCTCACGAGTGCTGTCCGAACGGAAGTACCGGTACGACCTCGAGATGGACGACGAACCAGCGGTGTCGAGCGACCACGCAGCCACGAGGCCGATCCGGCTCCTCGATCGGCCCGACGCCCCCGACGCCGCAGCCCGCCCCGAGCAACTCGTGGGTGGTGCACCGGCCCGGGTGCGGGCGGCCCCACCGAGCCACCGGTCGAACGGTCGAGGTTCGTCGATGCTGGCCGACCAGCCGCTGCCGAACGTGCGGCCCGGGATTCTCGCCGAGTCGTGGGCCGAGGCGGGAGCCGACGCCGACCAAACGGCGTGGCCCGACGGCGACGAGGCGTGGCCCGACGACGAGAAGTGGACCGGCGACGAGAAGTGGACCGGCGACCGGGACTGGCCGACCGACGAGGACCGATGGACCGACGACGACACCGCCGTCGATCACCTGCCCACCGCTGGCGGGTGGTTCTCCGGCGCCCACCTCGACCGGCGCCGCTGAGAAAACAGGGGCTCAGATCGGGAGATCGCCGGTGGCGGAACGAGTCGAGCCAGTGTCGTTGTAGGCGGCGATCGTTCGCTGGGCGATCCGCATCTGATGGATCTCGTCGGCCCCGTCGGCGAAACGGGCCCACCGCGCGTGCTGGTAGAGATGAGCGAGGGGCGTGTCGGTCGAGTAGCCGAGGGCGCCGTGGACCTGGATCGACCGGTCGATGATCCGACCCAAGGCATTGGCGACGAAGTGCTTGGCCATGCTCACCTCCGACTTGAAGTCGTCGCCCCGGTCGATCTTGTACGCCGCGTGGAGCACCATCAGCTTGGCCTGGTAGATCTCCATCGACGAGTCGGCGATCATCCACTGCACGCCCTGCTTCTCGGCCAGGACCGAGCCGTGCGAGAACCGGTCGAGCGAGCGGTCGACCATCATGTCGAGGGCCAGCTCGGCCTGGGCGATCTACCGCATGCAGTGGGCGAGACGGGCCGGGCCGAGCCGGTACTGGCCGAGCAGGTGGCCTTGGCCCCTGCCGCCCAGCATCTGGCGCTCATGCACCCGCAGGTCCTCGATCAGTATCTCGGAGTGGCCCGTGCTGCCATGCATGGTCTCGATCTGTCGCACCTCGGTCCAGCCGTCGGCCGGAAGATCGATGATGAACGCGGTGTTTGCCGCCTGAGGCAGCTCCGGATCGTCCTCGGTCCGGGCGATGAGGATGGCGAAGCTCGCTCGGTGGGCGTTCGAGATGAACCATTTGTGGCCATTCAGGACCCACTCCTCGCCGTCGGGGTAGCCGGCGGTCCGGATCAGCGTCGGATCCGAGCCAGCCACCTCGGGCTCGGTCATGGCAAAGCACGACCACGCATTGCCTTCGAGAAGTGGCCGCAGGTACCGCTCCTTCTGGTCGTCGGTCCCCCAGTGGAGAAGGGTGTGCATGTTGCCCTCGTCGGGGGCTTGGCAGTTCAGCACCCATGGCCCGAAGCGACACCGGGCCGCTTCGGCCTGGACCATGGCCAGCTCGACATGACCGAGACCCATACCTCCCCAGGCCGCTGGCATGTGGGGCAACCACAGACCGTCCTCCCTGGCCTTGGCCCGCAGCTCCATCAGCGCCTTCCCGTACGCTCGACGGTCGGTCTCGGCGAGGCGTTCGGACTCGATGTGGTCCTCGACGGGGCGGACGACGTCGTCGATGAAGGCCCGGATGCGGAGCCGGACGTCCTCGAGCTCCTCCGACAAGCTGAAGTCGATCGCCACGGGCTGGTCCTTTCGTCGATGCGGGTCGGGGATCAGCCGTGACGGGCGGCCTGCTCCCGGTAGCGAGTGCGGATTGCGGCCGCGTCCACGTCGACGTCGTGCTCGACCACCACACCACGGTCGAGGCGCCATCGTGCGGCGACCTCGCCGAGGCCAGTCTGGTCCAAGACAGCAGCGGCCTGCACGCAGGCGCCGGTGGCCACCGTCTCGTCGCTGTCGGGCACGACTATCGACCGACCGGCGAGATCGGCCATCGCCCGCTGATAGGCCTCGGCCCGAGCCCCGCCTCCGATGAGGAACAACCGCCCGTCGGCGGCCACCCCGGCAGCGCCGAGGGCGTCGAGCCCGTCGAGCAGGCCGCACACGACGCCCTCGTAGGCGGCCCTGGCGAGCTGGTCACGGCCGGTGTCGGATCTCAGCCCGGTGATCGTCCCGGTCGCGAGCGGCAGGTTCGGTGTGCGCTCACCGTCGAAGTAGGGCACGACGGTTACACAACCGGCGCCGGGCTCGGCCTGCAGAGCCAAATCGCTCAGCTCGCCGGGCTCGACGGCCAGCAGCCGGCCGACGGTGTCGGTGACCTTGGACGCATTCAGCGTGCAGACGAGCGGCAGGTGGCGACCGGTGGCGTCGGCGAAGCCGGCGACCGCACCGGTCGGGTCGCTGGTCGGTGTGGAGGAAACGCCGTACACCGTGCCGGAGGTGCCGATCGACACGGCGACATCGCCGGGGACGAGGCCGAGGCCCGCCGCCCCAGCCATGTTGTCGCCGGTTCCCGGGCCGACGATGACGTTCGGACCGAGGCCGAGCGCCCGTGCCTCGACCGAGGTCACCTCGCCCACTGACTCGGTCGGGCCGGCGACCCTCGGGAGCAATGGGGCCAGGTCGCGCCCGGCGCCGAGCAGGCCGAGCAGCTGACGGTCATAGTCGCCGGCCACCGGCGACCACCAGCCGGTACCCGAGGCGTCGCCCCGATCGGTCACCCGGGCCCCGGACAGCCGCCAGGTGAGGTAGTCGTGCGGCAGCATCACCGACGAGGCGCCACCGACGATGTCGGGGGCGGTGGCGAGCAGCCAGGCGAGCTTGGTGATGGTGAAGGATGCGGTGGGAACGCTCCCGCACCGCGTCGCCCACTCGGTGGCACCAAGCGAGGCAACCAGCGCAGCGGCCTGGGGCGCCGATTCGGTGTCGTTCCAGAGCTTGGCCGGCCGCATCGGCACGCCGTCGCCGTCGAGCACGACGAGGCCGTGCTGCTGGCCGGCCACCGCCACCGCCACCACGTCGGGGAGGTGATCACCGACCTGACCGAGCGCGTCAAGCAGGGCAGACCACCACGACGCCGGATCCTGCTCGCTGCGAGGAGGCGTCGTCGGTGGGTGAGGCGCCCGCCCGACGCCAACGACCCGACCCGAATTCAGCTCTCGGATCTCGACCTTCGTCGACTGCGTCGACGAGTCGACCCCGAGGACGAGGCTCATGAGACCGCCTCGCCCAGCGCGTCACCCTCGAGCCGTCGCCAGGTGATGGCAAAGGTTGCGGTCATCGAGGCGCCCGGTCCGATCGTCGCCCCCGGGGCGACGATCTCGTCGAGGCGGTTGAACACATCGGGGGCTTCGGTCTGCGGCTCGACGCAGATCGCGTGCTCCGGCTCGGTGTAGATCGTCCAGAACCGACAACTCGACCGGAGCTGCAGCTCGAGCACCCCGGGCCAGCGGATTGCCGGGCCGTCCCGAACGTCGGTGAAGGTGTTGTCCCATGGCGGCGGAGTCGGATCCACGAGCCGGCCGGTGGGAATCAGGTCGTCGTCCACCTCGAACATGGTGTCGGCGGTGAGGAGCAGCTCGGCGTCGACGCCGCCGACGTGTCGACGGAACCACGGGTGCCAGCCGAGCATCGCCGGCATGGCCTGCTCGGCCGCGGTCAGCCGAAGCTCCAGCGCCAACCCGGTCGGGGCCAGCGCCGCTCGTTGCTCGAGCCGGGCCGGGAACGGCCACGGGGGCCCGAGCTCCAAGGCCATCACTCCGGTCTCGTCACGCCACGATGAGGTGAACGCCGTGCCGTGGATCGCGTGCGGCGGCAGGTTCAGGGGGAGCTGGTGGTCGACACCGTCGAAGGTGAACCGCCCGTGCCGGATCCGGCCCGCCCACGGTGCCATCGGGTAGCTACCCCAGCGCAGCTCGTCCCCGTCGGGGCCGACCAGCACGTCGTGCCCGAAGACCGTGAGCGATGCCAGGCGCGCGCCCCGGTCGAGGTCGAACTCGACTCTATGCGGTCCGACCTCCAGCTGGCGGCGGCTCACGGCAGAACCCGCAGGATCGAGCCGGCGCCGAACCGGGGCGCCGGAGCGGCCCCTACCGTGGCGTAGACCGACGGCGGCACGGAGATATCGGCCAGGTAGAGGTCGCCGACGCCGGTCGCCGACCTCAGGCCGACCTTCGGCGTGGCCAGGGTGAGGGTCGCGTCGGCCGCGACCGCAACACCCGGCGAGACGCCGGTCGTCGTGTCGACGCCGCTGGGCGCATCGAGGGCCAGCACCGGCGGGGGGCCCTCGTTTACCGCCTCGATCAGCTCGGCGGTCCTCCCGGTCGGTGGTCCTCCAAGCCCGTACCCGATGATGGCGTCGATGGCCAGGTCGAGCGGCGGCGACGGTGCGTCGACGACAGCGATGCCCAGACGTCGAGCGCTGTCGAGCTGCCGGCCTGGCACCCCCCGATACTCGGCCGCCGGGCGGCTGGTGACCACCCTTGTATCGACCCCCCAGTTGGCGAGGTGACGAGCGGCAGCGAGACCGCCGCCGCCGTTGCCGCCGGGCCCGGCGAAAACGCAGACCGTCCGTGGGTCCCACAGCAAGACGGCCAACCGGGCGAGGCTCCGCCCGGCGTTCTCCATCATCTGGACGAGCTCGATGTGGAGCTCCTCGATCATGATCCGATCGACTTCGACCATCTGCTCGGTGGTGATCCATGCCACGGAGTCGGCACGCACCTCCGGTACCGGTCGCTCGCTCACCTCGACACCTCGTCGGTGTTGGCGGCGGTGGCCCACACGGCGTAGAGCGGATCGCCGCCCCGACCGGGCTCGATGGCGACGGCGGCCGACACGTCGCGCCAGCGGCCGGACAGATCGAAGTAGCGAGCGACCAGGTCGATATGGGATCGATCGTCGCCGTGGAGCCACCCGGCGATGGCCTTGGTCGGGAAGCACCGGTTGGAGAACGTGCAGCAGAACCGGCCACCGTCGGCGACGACCCGGGCGACCTCGTCGAACAGCTCGATCGGGTTGGTGAGATAATCGATCGATACACAGCACACCGCTCCGTCGAAGCTGCTCGACGCGAACGGCAGCACCGGCGCCCGATTCAGGTCGGCGATGACCGCTCCGTCGGCCATGTCGTTCGCTGCGAGCTCCGATCGATTCATGCCGAGGGCCACCAGCGTGTCTGGCGAGCTCTTGAAATGCGAGATCCACGAGCTCATCAGATCGATGACGCGGCCCCGGTCGAGCTCGAGGTGCTCGTAGACGAGACCCACCGCTTCGATGGCTCGTTCATCGATGTGGGTGACGAGCCGCGGCATCGAGTAGAACGCCCGGTCGTCGCCCTCGTCCTGGCGGTCGAAGAACCCGGTGGGGAACTCGCGGTAGCGATCGTCGGTCACGGCTCGATCCGGCGGGTCCGGGGGACGGTTCAGCGCGTCTCGGTGACGTCGAGGTCGCCGTCGGCATAGCGCTGACGGAGGACCTTCTTGTCGAACTTGCCGACCGAGGTCTTCGGCACCTCCTCGATCGGAGCCCAGCGCTCCGGCAGCCACCACTTCGCCACCTTGTCGGCGAGGTAGGAGCGGAGCTGGCCGGGATCGAACTCGGCTCCCTCGGCCAGGACGATACAAGCGAGGGGTCGTTCGTCGTACCGATCGTCGGGAACGCCGACCACCGCGGCCTCCAGCACCGCATCGTGACTCATCAGCGTGTTCTCCAGGTCGACGCTGGAGATCCACTCGCCGCCCGACTTGATCACGTCCTTGGCCCGATCGGAGATCTGGATGAACCCGTTCGGCTCCATGGAGCCGACGTCGCCCGTGCGCAGCCACCCGTCGTGGAACTTCTCGTCGGCCGTGTCGTTGTAGTAGCTGGCCGTGATCCACGGACCGCGGATCTCGATCTCCCCCTGAGCCTCGCCATCACGGGGCAGCTCCTCACCGTCGTCGCCGCAGATCCTGATCTCCACGCCGGGGAGCGGCCGGCCCGTCCGGACGCGCCAGCCCATGGCGTCGGCTTCGTCGGTGTTCTTGGGCACCCTGGCGATCGCCGCCAGTGGGCTCGTCTCGGTCATCCCCCAGGCCTGGACCACCGTCACGCCAAACGTTTCGTCGAAGCCTTCGATCAGGCTACGGGGGACCGCAGAGCCGCCGCACACGACACCGCGCAAGGAGCTGAGGTCGGCATCGGGACGGTTGTGGAGGATGTCGTTGAGCACGGTCGGGACCGCCCCGGAATAGGTCGGCCGGGTGTGCTCGATGATGTCGGCCAGTGGGCCGGCCTGCAGGTACTGCTGGGGCATGATCAGATCGGCTCCGACCGACCAACCCGCATAGGGCATACCCCAGGCGTTGGCGTGGAACATCGGCACGATGAGCAGCAGACGGTCATCCTGGGAGAATCCCATCGCCTGGGCCGAGGTGATGCCGAAGGAGTGCAGGTACGTCGAGCGATGCGAATACGCGACACCCTTCGGGTTGCC
This sequence comes from Acidimicrobiia bacterium, assembly GCA_029861725.1. Lineage (GTDB taxonomy): Bacteria > Actinomycetota > Acidimicrobiia > Acidimicrobiales > SZUA-35 > CADEDH01. Next base: position 8,107 of record JAOTYQ010000026.1, read on the forward strand.
GGTCGTGCCGCTCGTGTAGCACATCGCGGCCGCCGCCCGCTCGTCGATCTCCGGGTAGTCGAAGCCGGGCTCCCCGGCAGCCAGCAGCTCCTCGTAATCGAGGGTCTCGCCCAGGGCGGAGGTGTCGCCGGTCCCGAAGGTGATGATGTGCTCGACCGTGGTCAGGTCCTGGCGGACCTTGCCCAGGAGGGGAGCGATGGAGGCGTCGACGATGATCACCCGGTCCTCGGCGTGGTTGATCACGTACGCCAGTTGCTCGGGGAACAGCCTGATGTTCAGCGTGTGGAGCACGGCCCCCATGCTCGGCACAGCAAGGTAGGCCTCGAGGTGGTGCTGGTTGTTCCAGGCGAAGGTGCCAACGCGATCGCCGGGCGTCACCCCGAGCTTGGCGAGGGCCGCGGCGAGTTGATCGGCCCGGTCGCCCACCTCGGCGAACGTGGCCGTGACGGCACCGGCGTCGGTCCAGGTGATGACCTCCGAATCGGCGTGGATCCTCCGCCCGTGGGTGAAAAGATGCTGTATCCCCAGCGGGAAATCCTGCATCGTGCTTTCGATCATCGTCGTGCGCTCCTCGGAGATGACAACTGCCAGGGTCCGGCCCGAGCGGGCCGTCGGTCCCGTCCCCAGGAGGGTATCCGACCGACCCTCGCCGGCCGAGCGACGAGCTCGGTGCGGCGTTTCGCCCAAGGTCCTAGTGCGACGGGACGGCGCCCATCGCCCGGAGTTTGGCCTCCGGCCAAACGTCCCGCCTGGTAACGACAACAGATTGTCGATGTGTTGACCGCAAGTCCTAAGGAACCACCGCCGATCGGTCGATGTACCAGCAAAGGACGAGTCCGGGACGAGAGGAGCCACGGGTGCCGCCGCCGAGCACACACCTCGAGCGAACAAGGGGGCACATCCTCGGCGAGTCCGAGCGAGTGCGGGCGGCGTCGAGAGTGCGCCTGCTCGACGGGATCGAGACGCTCGGGGTCCGCACCCGCGGCCGACTGCTCCTGGCCCTGACCGACCGGCGACTCCTCCTGGTCGCCGAAGCCCGCCGCGCCGCCAGGAGCCGGCTGCTGGCCGAGTGGACGATCGACGGCGTGAAGCTCGCGGTGTCGCGGCCCAAGCTCGGCAACAACATCATCGAGGTCAGGCGGCACTCGGAGCGGATCCTGCGAGCCGAGTGGGCCGGAGGCCACGAGGCCCGGGTGTGGGCTGGGCTCCGCTACCGGCTCCGAGACCCGGGCCGACCACAGCCTGTACCGGATCAGGCCATCGTCAATCCGCCCGACACCGAGAGCGTCTGACCGGTGATGAACCCGGCACTCTCCGAGGCCAGATAGGCAACGGCCGAGGCAACCTCTTCGGGTTGGCCAATCCGCTTCATCGGCACGGCCCGGGCCATCGCCCCGATGACCTTGTCGCCATCGGCGCTGGCCTCGACGATCTCGTCGAGGAGCGGGGTGGCGGTCGGACCGGGACACACCGTGTTGGCCGTGATGCCGGTGCGGGCCACCTCGCGGGCGATCGTCTTGGTGAACGCGATCACCGCTCCCTTCGCCCCCGAGTAGACCGCCTCCAGAGATGAGCCAACCCGGCCTGCATCCGAGCCGATGTTCACGATACGGCCGAACCCGGCCTCGATCATCGACGGCAAGCAGGCGTGGGTGGTGCGCAGCACGCCCTTGTAGTTGAGCTCGATGATGCGATCCCAGAACGCCTCATCGGTCTCGAGGAACGGCATCAGCTCGTCCCACCCGGCGCAGTTGACGAGCACCTCGACCGGACCGAGCTCATCGGCGACCTGGAACAGCCCGGTCCGGACCGAATCGGTGTCGGTCACGTCGAGCTCGACGGCGATCGCTCGCCCACCGTCGGCCTCGATCGCGCCGACCGTCTCGGCCGCTTCGGCCGGACGGAGATCGCCGACGGCGATGACCCGTCGATCGGCGGCCAGGGCCCGGCAGATCGCACGCCCGATTCCCCGTCCACCGCCGGTCACCACCGCTACCCGTTCGGTCATCTCCGCTCCTCGCTCACTAGCCACCGGCCGGCACGGCATCGGCGCTCGACGTCGCCACCGTAGCGGTCGGAGCAGAAGCCGCACGAGCCCCGTCCAGCGCCGGGGCGCTTGACGTCGGTCGAGGGCCATGCTTTGATTCAGTCATGCGTTTGACTGAATCATGGCGCTCGATCGATTAGCCCGAGGACCGCATGAGCACTAGCAGCACCCGTGATCGATTGCTCGACACCGCGGCGCAACTGTTCGCCGAGAACGGCTTCGACCGCACGTCGGTGCGCGACATCACCACGGCGGCCGAGGCCAATCAGGCTGCGATCCACTATCACTTCGGGTCGAAGGAGGCGGTCCTGCGGGCCGCCACCGACCGTGTGGTGGGCCCGCTGAACGAGCGGAGGCACCAATTGCTCGACGACCTGCTCGCCGACGAGCACGAGCCGACCAGTGATCAGCTACTGAGGATCTTCCTCCAGGCCGATCTCGAGACCCTCCAAGCACTGCAGGACCGGGGAGCGGCCGCTCGGCTCGTCGGCCGCGTCTACAGCGATCCGAGCCCGGCGATGCAGGCCATGGCCCGCGATCAGTTCGGCGAGACCGGGGCCCGGTTCGCCGACGCCCTGGCCGCTGCGTTGCCCAAGCTCCCCGCCGACGAAATCGTGTGGCGACTCGAGCAGATCGTGGCGGTCATCGTCAACCTGTTCCTCCGGTGGCCCCACGAGGGCGTGACGCCGACCGAGGCGGCGGTCCTGCTCGACCGGCTCGTCGCCTTCCTCGGCCCGGGACTCAGCGCCCCGCCACCTTGATTCGACCATCCCGTCCGGTCACCAGCAGAGCCAGACACCAGCTACACGAAAGGAGCCGACGATGACCAGCGTCGCCCCCCACACCAACCCCAGCCCAACCACGGCCGTCGAGCGACCGGTGTGGCTGCCCGCTTCGGTTTGGCCCTTCGAGATCCGGAGCCTCTCCGTCGGCGAGCACACCGTCGCCTATACCGACCACGGCACGAGCCCTGCAGCGGCGCCTACCCTCGTCTTCGTGCACAGCGGCATGTGGTCGTTTGTCTTCCGCGACGTGATCAGCCGCCTCGGAACGGAGTTCCGGTGCATCACGCTCGACTTCCCCGGCCACGGCCTCAGCCCCGAGCCCGACGGCTGGTCGCTGACGCTCTCCGAGCACAGCCGCATCCTCGGCGATGTCATCGACGAGCTCGGCCTCCACGACATGGTCCTCGTCCTCCACGACCTCGGCGGCGTCGTCGGTGCGGGAGCTGCAGCCGAGCGGGCCGACCGCATCAGCGGACTCGTGCTGGCCAACACCTTCCTGTGGCGCCCCGATCGCCGTTCGCTCCGAACCATGCTGCGGATCGTGTCGAGCCGGCCGCTGACCGCCGTCGACCGACTGACCGGGTTCATCCCTCGGCTCACGACCGGCAAGGCGGGAATCGGACGTCACCTCGATCGTGCGTCGAAGCGGGCATTCCTGGCCGGCATGCGCCAGCCGAGACAGACGATGCGCTTCCACCACCTGATGCGGGATGCACTGCGAGGCGACGAGCTGTACCGCAGGGTCGAGGCGGCCACCGCCACGAGCCTCGCAGGCCTACCGGTGCTGACCATCTTCGGCGAGCGCAACGACCCGTTCGGCTTCCAGGAGCGTCACCGAGCCACGTTCGCCGACTACGAGGGGCTCGTCGTCACCGCCGGCAACCACTTCCCGATGATGGACGACCCCGAGCTCTTCGCCGAAACGGTCACCGCCTGGCTTCGACGCTGACGGCACCACGGCCGGGGTGCCTGGACACCGCAGAGGCCGAGCAGTACCTTGCTGGCGTCATGGCGAGCACCGTCACCGCCACCCGCTCTCGAGCCCTGAGCGATATCGGCCGCCGATTCCTGTCGACGACACCCGGCCGGCTCCGCGTCGAGTCGCTGGCGATCGTGGCCGCGGCCCTCGTGGCCGGCATCCTCGCCTCGCTGGTGGTGGCCGACCACGGATCGAGCGCGCAGCGCATCACCGACGAGGCCGAGCCGGTGATCGTGAGCGCCCGTCAGGTCCAGACCAGCCTGGCCGAAGCCAACGCAGCGGCCGCCACGGCGTTCCTGGCCGGCGGTGTCGAAAACCCGACACAGCGCCAGAACTACGAGGAGGCGATGGCGGCGGCGGCGACCGAGCTGGAGCGGGCGACTCGCCTGACCGGCGACGACGAAGAGGCCCACGACGCGCTCAGGATCATGACAGCAGCCCTGCCCCGGTATGCCGGCCTGATCGAGGCGGCCAGGGCGAACAACCGACAGGGCTTCCCTGTGGGGGCCGCCTATCTCGAATCGGCGTCGACACTGCTCGAAGAGGAGATCTATCCGGCGACCGATCTGGTCGCCAACCGGGCCGCGGCTCGATACCGCAGCTCCTACGACCGGCAGCGGGGTCTCGCCATGGTCCTCGGCCTGGTGGCGATCGCCCTGATCATCGTTGTCCTGTTGATGCTGGTCTACGTCCAGTTCCAGCTTCGGCGGCGGTTCAACCGGACCCTGAACGTCCCCATCTTGGCCGGCTCCGTGATCGCCCTGGCCCTCGCCGGGTGGATGGCGTCGGGTCTGGCCAGCCAGCTGACCCATCTGACCGCAGCCAGGACCGACGGCTACGAAGGCACTCGGCTGTACCTCGACGTGCGAGGCACCGGCTTCGGGGCGAAGGCCGACGAGGCCCGGTTCCTGATCGCCCGCGGGGCAGGAGAGGGCTTCGAGGACGACTTCACCCAACGCGCGCTGATCCTGACCGAGATGGAGGGCGACCTCGACCAGCATGCCGCCGACTCGGCCCGCCGAGGAGAAGCGCAGCAACGGGTCGACGACACCTACAGTGCCTGGCTCACCTACGCAGCAACGCACGAGCAGGTCGTCGAGGCCGACCGTAGCGGTGACCGCGACCTGGCGGTCGAGCTGGCCCTCGGCGACGCCGACACGGCCTTCGCCGACTTCGACGCGGTCACAGCCGCCGCGCTCGACGACAACCAGACCCGGTTCATCACCGAGATGGAGCTGGCCGAACGGGCGATGCGGGGCCTGCGGATCGGCTCGCTGCTCGCGGTCGCCCTGATCGCCGGCCTCGCCCTGTATGGCCTGCAGCTCAGGATCAACGAGTACCGATGAAGGCGCCCTCGCTCTCCGTGCGTTTCCCTGCTCGCTCGCCCGGCACCGCCTCCCGTTGGCCCGCCTGGCTGGTGGCTGGGGCCACCACCGCTCTGCTCGCATCGGCCTGTGCCGGCGCGGTCGAGGAACCGTTCCGGTCCGGACTGGCCGAGCGCGACGCAGCTCAGGCGGAGGGCTCGAGCGATGCCCCCGCCGCCGACCCCGACTGCGACGACGCCAACCCTCGACCAAGCCTCGGACCACCCGAGCCGCTACCGGCACCGGCGTCGTTGCCAGCCGGGAGCTACATGGCCGAGATCCAGGCACGCGGGGTGCTCAGAGCCGGGGTAGGGGCCGACACCCTCCTCTTCGGCTTCCTCAACCCGCAGAGCGGTGACGTCGAAGGCTTCGACGTCGAGATGGCACGCCTCGTGGCGGACGCTATCTTCGGCGACCCCGACCGGCTCGAGCTGATTCCCGTCCAGAGCGCCGAACGTATCGACCGCCTCCAGGACGGCACGGTCGACATCGTGGTGAAGACGATGACGATCAACTGCGAGCGATGGGGCTCGATCAACTTCTCGACCGTCTACTACGAGTCCGGTCAGCGGCTGCTGGTCGGCAACGACACCGGCGTCGTGAGCATCGACGACGTCGGGGGCGAGCGTGCGATCTGTGCCATCTCGGGCACGACGTCACTGGCCCGGCTGGAGGCCGAGGGGGTGGCGACGATCGAGGAGGCGTCGTGGACCGACTGCTTGGTCGCGTTCCAGCAAGGCCGGGCGTTCGGGATCTCGACCGACGACACGATCCTCGCCGGGTTGGCGGCTCAAGACCCCTATGCGGAGGTGGTCGGGGCACCGTTCAGCGAGGAGCCGTACGGGATCGGGCTCCCGAAGGACCATCCCGAGTTCACCCGGTTCGTGAACGCCGTGCTGGAGCAAGCCAGGAGCGATGGAACCTGGGAGCGGCTGTACGACGAGTGGCTGGCCGATGTGCTCGGCAAAGGGGTGGCGGTTCCCAACGCGTCGTACCGGACGTGATCCGCTACCGCCCTCGGGCGACCGCCACCGCATAGAACGCGACCGCAGCGGCTGAGCCCACGTTGATCGAATCGACCGATCTCGCCATGGGGATCCGTACCCGCCGGTCGGCGGCGGCGAGGCTCGCCGCAGTCAGCCCGGGCCCCTCGGCCCCCAGCAGCAGGGCAACCCGCTCATCGGGGCCGAGCTGCAGCTCGGCGATGTCGTCGGCGTCGGCCGCCGGGGTCAGCGCCAGCGTGGTGAACCCCGATCCCCGCAGCTGGTCGAGGCCGGTCGGCACCGTGTCGAGGCGGGCGTAGGGGAGGGCATACGCTTCCCCCATCGAGACCCGCCCGGAGCGGCGGTAGAGCGGATCGCAGCATGTCCGGTCGAGCAGGAAGGCATCGACGCCCAGCCCGGCCGCGCAGCGGAGGATCACCCCGAGATTGGTCGGGTTGTTGACGCCCTCGACGACTGCCACCGTCGTGGCGGAGGCCAGCGCGTCGGCGACGGTCAGCAGCTCTCGCCGATGGAAACAAGCGAGCATCCCGCGGTGGAGATGGTAGCCCGTGATCCGTTGCAGGACCTCGGGACCCGCGGCATAGACGGGCACGCAGTCGTCGATGACGGCGGGCAACGGCTTGGTCCGCCGGCCGTCGACCAGGATGGAGTGCAACCGATAGCCGGCGGCGATCGCCCGCTCAACGACCAGATCGCCTTCGGCGACGAAGACGCCAGCCAGGTCGCCGTCCGGTTGCTCCCGCCGGCGCCGCAGCGTGTGATCGCGCAACCCTTGGAAGACCTCGATCCGGCGGTCGGCGGGCTCGGTGACCGGGATCCGCATGCAGCCGTGAGCGGCGACGATCAGGTGCCGTACCGGGCGACGTCGGGACCCACGTGCTCCGAGAACAGCTTGAGGACTTCGCCGTCGTTGGCATGGCGACCAGTGTCGCCCTTGCTGTAGAGCAGCTCGCCGTCGACGACGACGTCGAACACGCCCTTGTCGCCGGTGACCAGACGCAAGTCGTCGATCACGTGTTGATAGTTGGTGAGGAGGTCCCTGGTCGCGCTCACGGCGCGATCGGAATAGTCTCAGGGAACGCAGTAGGTGATCTCGATCCGGTAGGCCATGGTCCCAGCGTAGTGGTCCAGCGGGGCCGGGCACGCGCCTGGCGGTGGGGATCGGCTACCGTGCTCCGCTACGAGCCCTGGATGCGGCGGGACGACGCCCCACGAACCATGAGCAGACCACCGGGAGATGAGGCCTTGCGCGCCATCGTGATCTACGAAAGCCTGACCGGCAACACCCGCGACGCCGGACATCTGATCGCCGAGCAGCTGACACGATCGGGGGTGGAGGCCACGGCCTCGCCGATCACCGCTATCGACCTGCAAGCATTGTCGGAGGCCGAGCTGGTGATCGTCGGCAGCTGGACCGACGGGCTCTTCTTCTTCGGCCAGCGGCCGGGACGTGCCGGACGTCTGGCCAGGCTGCCGGTGATCGACGGCAAGAAGGCCGCTGTCTACTGCACCTATGCGCTCGATGCCGGTAGGACGCTCGAGAAGCTCGCCGGGATCGTGCGCCGTCGAGGAGGCGACGTCGTCGGCGGGCTGGCGATCAAGCGCAGCGATCTGGCCGGCGGGGCGGTCGACTTCGTCGATCGATTGCTCGGCGTGGTCGAGCCCGAGGTGGCTTGAGGGCCGCTCGGGCTGGCTGGCGCGCCGACTACCAGCCGGGCGGTCGCTGGGTTCCGCCGGTCAGGTCCTCCACGTACGACGCCGCCTCCAGGGTGGTGTAGTCCTCCAGGAACGGGCCGACCACCTGGACACCGAACGGCAGGCCAGATGAGTGGACGCCGATCGGCACCACGGTCGATGGAAGGTAGACCAGCCCGAAGAGTCCCATCCATTGCATCTGGGCCGTGTACGGCCTCGTCTCACCGGCGACGTCGATCGTGCGCTGCGACATCGGGGAGGAGTGATCGTGGGGGATGGCGACCGTCGGGGACACCGGAGCGAGCACCACGTCCCAGTCGTTGAAGAAGTCCAGCCAGCGAGCCCGCATCTGAAGGCGGCGCTCGTTTGCCGTTAGCCAGCTCCGGTGGCGCTGGATCGAGGCCTCGACCCCGAGGTCGCCCTCGGGGATCTCACCGGCGGCCCGCCGCTGGGCCATCTCCTCGATCTCGCTCAGCGACCAGCCCCCCGACATCGCGCCACCGAGGAGCTGCCAGAAGGTGGCATCGGCCTTGGCGAAGTCGAACCCTCCGGGTCGGACCTCGTGGTCCACGGTGGCCCCGGCCGCGGCCAACCGATCACCCAACGCAGTGATCGCCGCCGCGATCTCCTCGTCGACAGGGCAGTGCGGGTCGGTGGCCCACACCGCGACCCGCAGCTCGTCGACAGCACCGGTGCGGGCGGGCGGAAGCTCCAGGGCCCACGCCTTGCCGTGCCAGTCGTCGGCACCGGCGAGCACGTCGAGCTCGAGCCGGCAATCGGCGACCGTTCGCGCCATCGGACCGACCACGGCGATGTCGGCTTGGGTCAGCGTTCCCGGCGGCCCAGGGATCTGCCCTTTGGCCGACACGATGCCGTAGCTCGGCTTGTGGCCCACGATCCCGCACATCCCGGCCGGGTTGCGGATGCTCCCGCCGATGTCGCTGCCGATCTCGAGAGGAGTGAAGCCGGCCGCCAGCGCCGCTGCCGATCCCCCCGAGCTCCCACCGGGGGCTCGATCGGTGTCCCACGGGTTGTTGGTCGTCCCGAACACGTCGTTGTAGGACTGGACGTCGCCGGCATAGATCGGCAGGTTGGTCTTGGCGAACACAACGGCTCCCGCCTCCTTCACCCGGGCTACCGGGGCGGCGTCGTGCTCGGGAACGAAATCAGCCAGTTCGGGCGCGCCCGAGGTGGTCGTCACCCCTTCCGTCATCAAGGAGTCCTTCACGGTCATCGGCAAACCGGCGAGCGGGCCGAGGGCGCGGCCGGCGGCCCGGGCATCGTCGATCGCAGCCGCCGTCGCCCGAGCTCGTTCGTAATCCTCGGTCACCACGGCGTTGATTGCCGCGTTGCGGGCCTCGATGCGCTCGACCAGCCCATCCAGGGCCTCCACTGCCGAGATGCGGCGCTCCCGCAGCTCGTGCAACAGCGCGGTGGCGGACAGTGACGAGACATCGAGGCTCATGCCACGAAACGTAGTTGCCCGGACCGGCCAGGGCGACCTTGGCGAGGCGGCTCTAGCCCCACCGGCTACAGTCGACCGGCCGGCATCTTGGCCGCAGTGGGCGTTGCCGGCCGCCGGACCCGGTCGCATGCTACCGAAGGGACCAACGGAGATCAGATGAACAGGACTCGAATGATCGGCGTCGTCGCTGCCGGTTCGCTGCTGCTCGGCGCCTGTGCTTCCCGTCCCAGCGAGGGTGAGTTGACCAGCGCCATACGGACCGCGATCGACGCCGACCCCAACGTCGAGCTGACCGATGAACAGGCGGCTTGCATCGCCCGGGTCCTGCTCGAGAGCAACCTGTCAGACACGACGCTTTCCGGCCTCGCCGAGGACTTCGACAACCCTGAGGTCCTGCAGACCGAGATCGACGACGTGGAGCCCCTGGTCACCCAGGCCGCCCAGAGCTGCAACTGAGGGTGACGATGTCGGTCGCCGTCGGACCGGAAGTCGCCCAGGCACTGGAGGCAGGGCGGCCGGTCGTCGCCCTCGAGAGCACGATCTTCTCCGAGCTCGGCCTGCCCTCACCGCACAATCGGGATGCGCTCGACCGCTGCTTGCGGGCGGTCAAGGCCGGCGGCACGACACCAGCGGTCACCGCCGTGCTCGACGGCACACCGACGGTGGGCGTCGACGAGACCGTTCACGAGATGATCTGCGGGCCGGCCCGGAAGGTCGCCGCTCGTGATCTCGCGGTGGCCGCCGCCCAAGGCTGGTCGTTCGGGGCCACGACGGTGTCGGCGTCGCTGGCCCTGTCGGCGTCGACCGGGGTGGAGGTGTTCGCCACCGGGGGGATCGGCGGTGTCCATCCCCGGGCCTCGGAGAGCGGTGATATCAGTGCCGACCTCGACGCCCTGGCCCGCTACCCGGTCGTGACCGTGTCGGCGGGGGCCAAGGTCTTCCTCGATCTCGGTCGGACCGTCGAATACCTCGAGACGGCTTCGGTCCCCGTGCTCGGCTGGCACTGCGACGAGTTCCCGGCCTTCCACGCCCGGTCGAGCGGCATCCCACTCACGCATCGCGTCTCGTCGGCGGACGAGGTGGCAGCGATCGCCCGCGCCCACTGGCAGCTCGGTGGCGGCGGGCTCCTCGTCGTCGCCCCGGTGCCCCTCGACGACGCGATCGAGCTCGAAGAGGTGCTGGCGGCGGCGAGACGCGCGACCGAAGGGTCCGAGGCCGAGGGGATCACCGGCTCCGCGGTCACCCCGGCAGTGCTGCGCCGGCTCATGGATCTGACCGACGGTCGGGCCCTACGGGCCAACCTCGGCCTCGCCGAGAACAACGCCGGGATCGCCGCCGCTATCGCCGCCGCCCTGGCGGAGCAGGCACGCCAGTAGTACGGCGTAGAGAGGCCGGGCCCCAGGTCAGGGATTGGAAGCGGCGAAGGTATCGCACGCCTCGGGGTCGCCGGTCTCGAAGCCTTCCCGGAACCAGCGGATCCGCTGCTCCGACGAACCATGGGTCCAGGTGTGAGGATCGATCGACATGCCGGCTTGGGCCTGGATTCGGTCGTCCCCCACGGAAGCGGCGGCGGCGAGGCCCTCCTCGATGTCGCCCTCCTCGATGATCGGGAGCCCGCTCTCGCGGGTCAGGCGGTTATTGGCCGAGAACGCCCAGACCCCGGCGAAGCAGTCGGCTTGCAGCTCCTGCAGGATCGAGTACTGGTTGCGGTTGGCGGGGTCCTGGTCCTGGGCGTTGCGGACGGCGTCGCTGATGCCGAGGATCGACTGGAGGTGGTGCCCGACCTCGTGGGCGATCACGTAGGCCTGGGCGAAGTCGCCGGGAGCGCCAAACCGGGTGCTCAGCTCGTCGAAGAAGTCGAGGTCGATGTAGACCTGCATGTCGTTGGGGGCGGGGCAGTAGAACGGCCCGACGGCCGAGGTCGCGTTGCCGCACCCGGTCTGGACGGAGCCGCTGAAGACGTTGAGCAGTGTCGGCTGGTAGGTGAGTCCGGCCTCGTCGAAGTACACGTCCCAGGTGTCCTGGATGTCGATCATCAGGAACTCCATGTACTCGATGGTGTCGGCGTCGGGGTCGACGATCGCAGGGGCGCCCCCGCTGTCCACCTGGCCGGCGAGGCTCGTGGCCGTGGTGTCGAGGCCGAAGGTCGTGCCGCCCCCGCTGCCATCGCCCCCCACGCCGAACAGCACTGCCAGGAGCGCGATGATCACGGCACCGATCCCGCCGCCGGCGGCCACGGCCCCCCGGCCCCGACGCCCTCCACCGCCAATCGACCGACGCCGGTCTCGCACGTACTTGCTGCCCTGCTCCGCCGTGCTCTTGTCGTATCGAACCACTCGGATCTCCCTGGTCGCCCACCTCGGGGGTTTCAACAATATCCTGCGTCCGTGACCGATTATGCTCTCGCGCTGGCCCCGACCCTGCCCCGACCCCCCGACGTCGGACTGGCCCGTGACGTGGTCGATGGTGCCGCTCGGGCATCGAGTGTCGCCCGGTTCGCCGAGCGGGGGATCCGCCTACCGACGTTCGCCGAGCTGCGCGATCCGTCGATGATCGACGCCGAAACAGTGGCCTGTCTCGCCACCGTCGACCGCCGGGTTCCCGACGCTGCCAACCTCTTCCGGGTGCACTGGTACAACCAGCTGGCCGCCGAGGAGTTCGCCGCCGTGCCCGAGCACCTGGAGCTGCCCTCGGCGCTCACCGGGGTGCCGGCCCGCATCGTCCTCGCCCTCGGCAACCGCTTCCCCATGATCGACACCCACAAGGTGCTTGCGGCCTACGGGTGTCTCGCTCCCCGGGTGGTGACCGGCCGGTTCGATCCCGACCGGCATCGGGCGATCTGGCCCTCCACTGGGAACTACGCCCGGGGCGGCGTTGCGATCAGCCGGATCATGGACTGCCACGGCGTGGCGGTGCTGCCGGCGGGCATGAGCCAGGAGCGGTTCGACTGGCTCCAGCGGTGGACGCTCGATCCGGCGAGCGACATCATCCGAACGCCGGGCACCGAGAGCAACGTCAGGGAGATCTACGTCGCCTGCAACGAGCTCGCCCTGGATCCGACCAATGTCGTGATCAATCAGTTCTGCGAGTTCCCCAACTACCTCGTGCACCGCACGATCACCGGACCGGCGATGGAGCACGTCTACCGATCGCTTCCCCCGTCGAGCACGGGCGCCGTGCCCGGAGGCGGCCGGCTCGCGGGGTTCGTGTCCGCTACCGGTTCGGCCGGGACGCTGGCCGCGGGCGACTATCTGAAGGAGGTGTTCGGGGCTGAGATCATCGCGGCGGAGGCCCTCGAGTGCCCGACGCTGCTGGAGAACGGCTTCGGCGAGCACAACATCCAAGGCATCGGCGACAAGCACGTGCCGCTGATCCACAATGTGGCCAACACCGACGTCGTCGTGGCGATCAGCGACCGGCTGACCGATCAGCTCGACGTGCTGTTCCAGTCGGAGGTGGGCCGGGACTACCTGGTGACCGAGCTGGGTCTCGACCAGGGCTTCGTCCACCAGCTCGAGAACCTCGGTTACTCGAGCATCTGCAACCTCGCCGCTTCTATCGCGTACGCCGACCTCCGTGGGCTCGGACCGGACGACGTGGTGCTGTCGGTGGCGACCGACGGCGCCGCGCTCTACGACAGCGGTCGAGCGGCGATCGCCGAGCGCGACTTCGGCGGCCCGCTCACACCGGCAGCCGCCGCCGCCACCTTCGCCCGGCACCTCGGCAACCCGGCTGGGCACGCCGTGCTCGATCTCGACGACCGGCAGCGGCGACGGATCTTCAACCTGGGGTACTTCACGTGGGTCGAGCAGCTCAACCTCGACATCGACACGTTCGTTGCCCGTCGCGACCAACGGTGGTGGGACGACATGCTCCCGGTGGTCGATGTCTGGGACGACCTGATCAC
>JAOTYQ010000401.1 GCA_029861725.1 Acidimicrobiia bacterium
GGTGGGGCCTTCCTGATGCTCGCCGACCTGGCGGCCAGGACGGTGGCAAGCCCGGCCGAGCTGCCGATCGGGGTGGTGACGGCCTTCGTCGGCGCGCCGTTCTTCGCCATCGTGCTCCTCACGAGCCGGCGGGCACTGGCATGAGCGGTCCGGCGACGGCTCGTTCCCGAGTGGACGGGGGTCGGCGGTGAACGCCCTGCTCGGCACCCGCCACGCTCGGGCCGCGTCGCGACATCTCGGGCCAGCCGGCGGGCCGGCCATCGTTCTGGACGGCGTCGGGGTGCTCTACGGCCGCGGCCGACCGGTCCTCGACGGTGTGACCCTCTCCCTCGAGTCCGGGGAGTGGCTCGCCGTGATCGGCCCGAATGGGGCCGGGAAGTCGTCGCTGCTGAAGGCTATGGCCGGGCTGGTCGACCACTCTGGCGCCATCACGATCAACGCCGAGATCGAAACCCCCGGGGACGGACGGCCGCCGCCGGCCGCCGTCGTCGCCTACGTGGCCCAGCGACCCGTGCTGCCCCCGGGCATGACCGTGGCCGAATACGTCCTCCTCGGACGCTCCGCCCACCTCGGCTGGTTGGCGGCCGAGAGCCGGCACGATCGGCAGCTGGTCGACGACGTTCTCGATCGGCTGGCGCTCGCCCCCTTCGCCGAGCGGTCGGTCACCAACCTGTCCGGGGGTGAGGTACAGCGGGTCACGCTCGCTCGGGCCCTGGCCCAGCAAGCGCCGATCCTGTTGCTCGACGAGCCAACCAGCGCCCTCGACATCGGGCACCGCATCGCCGTGCTGGAGCTCGTGGACCGGCTTCGTCTGAGCGGGCGGCTGACCATCGTGTCGGCAATGCACGATCTCGGCACGGCCGGCCGGTTCGCCGACCGGTTGGCGTTGCTCCACGAGGGGTCGCTGGTCGCATCCGGGACACCGAGCGAAGTCCTGACCGAGCCGATCCTGTCGCGCTTCTACGACACCGAGGTGCAGGTCGTGACGGGTGCCGACGGTGGATCGGTGATCGTGCCCCTCCGCTACCGACCCGAATCGGAACGCCCTCAACCGGAGCGCCCCGAGCCCTCGTCGAGCGGCTCGAACCGGTGAGCGTCGTGCTCTCTCGGCGCGATATGCCCACCCAGATCGTCGAGGTTCCACACACGGTGACCGAGATGGGGAAGATCACGCACTCCTTCGACAACGGTTGGGTAGCTAAGCGAGGAATCGACTACTAGTTTGCTGGCGGTGAGTGAAATCGATATCGACGCAGTGCGGGCGGATACACCGGGATGCGGCGAGGTCATTCACCTCAACAATGCAGGGGCTTCGTTACCTCCCACGCCCGTTCTGTCAGCAACCATTGACTTCCTCGAGGCCGAGGCGCGCACCGGCAGCTACGAGGTTGCCAGCTCCCGAGTCGAGGATCTCAACCGCGTCTACGACGCCGGCGCCGTACTCCTCGGCTGTCAGGCCAACGAGCTGGCCTACCTGCCGAGCGCGACCCATGCTTGGAACGCGGCGTTGCGTTCGGTGGCGTTCGAGCCTGGCGACCGCGTGCTGGCCACCACCTCCGAGTACGTCGCCAACGTCTACGGGCTGATCCAGCTGCAGGACGAGGGCGTCGACATCGATCTCATCCCCGAGGAGAGCGACGGTCAGGCCTCGCTCGAGGGCCTGGAGAAGCTCCTCGACGAGCGGGTCAAGCTCGTCTGCGCCACCCATGTTCCGACCAGCGGCGGGCTCGTCAACCCGGTGGCCGAGATCGGCCGCCTGGCCGGTGAAGCCGGCGCGCTCTACCTGCTCGACGCCACCCAGTCGGCCGGTCAGATGTCGCTCGCCGTCGACGAGCTCGGCTGCGACTTCCTCGCCATCACCGGCCGCAAGTTCCTCCGAGGGCCGCGGGGTACCGCCCTGCTCTACGCCCGCTCGGACCTGGAGGGGTTGCGCGATCCGCTGATCATGGACGGCCGGTCGGCCCGCTGGACCGACGACTGGGCCTACGAGCTGAGCGAAGGCGCACGCCGCTACGAGACCTTCGAGACGAACGTGGCGGCCAAGGTCGGCTTCGGCGTCGCGATCGAGTACGCGCTCCGCATCGGGCTCGACTCGATCTCGAAGCGGGTCACCGACCTCGCTGACTCGCTCCGCACCCGGCTCGCCACGTCACCGCTGGTGAGGCTCACCGATCTCGACGGGCCCCAGAGCGGGATCGTGACGTTCTACGTCGAGGGGCGATCGAGCGAAGCGGTGGTGGCCGCCCTCCGGGCGTGGGGCGTCAATACGTCGGTCGTCGAGCCGCTGCCCTCCGGGTTCGATCCGCAGCGGCGGGTGGCCCAGAGCCTGATCCGGGCCTCGGTCCACTACTTCAACACCGAAGAAGAGCTCGACGACGCCGTCGCCGCCCTCTGAGTGAGTTCGGGCTACCGCCGTCGGCTGGCCGCGCCGGCCGATACGTTGAACACCGAGGCGAGGAACCAGATACCGCCGAACACCGCGATCGGGCCCCAGAACTGCGAGCTCCAGCGGTCGACCAGCTCGTAGCCGAGCGCCCGCCCGAAGGCCAGCGCCGCCAGCAGCGTCGTGCCGACCTGCCATCGGGTGTCGTACCGCACGAGACCGACCGCCTCACCGACGTACGCCGCGGTCGCCGGCACCGACAGCACCCAGATCGCGGCCGGGTCGAGCGCGGCCGGCCAGGGCGCCAATCCGGCGGCGGCGAGGAACGCCACCGCGAAGCCGAGCGGGTAGAGGGCCGCGCAGCGTCGGCAGACGTGACGGGACCCGATGCGCACGCACCGCTCGCCGTAGTCGGCCGGCCAGTGGTGGGCGAGCCACAGGTCCCGGCGCCCGATCCTGGCGGTCTCCCGGGCCCCGATCTGGGCTAGCCGGTAGTCGAACAACGCCAGCGCCACATCGTTCGCCGGCCGCTCCGGTCCGGCGGCGAGGCCGGGGTCGGCCGGGTCCGCTGGCTCCGTGCGGTCGGTGGGCTCCGAGTGCTCGGTGGTCACGGACTCCCATCGGCCGCCCGTTGGCCCGGCTGAGCCGTTCGAGGTTGGTCAGCCCGACCGCTGGGCCCGGGTTCGGAGCCGGTTGATCGCCCCCCCGGCGACGGCGACCGCTCCCGCCAGTCCACCGAGGATGATCAACGGCCACGAGCGATCCTCGCCGTCGGCGGGGGCCTCGACCGCGGCCGCCACCCGCTCGGATCCCGCGGCATCGCCTCCCCCCGCTACCACCTCCGAGCCGTCGGTCGCGGCCGACGTCGCCGTCTGGTCGGAGCTCGACGTTGCCGGCTCGGGCTCGGTGGTCGACCTGGTCGTCGCCTCCGGATCGGTCGACGACGACGCCGCGGCGGCTGGACCGGCGACGGCGACCCGCAGCTCGGATACTTGGGCCGGTATCTCCTGGGCGAGGAGGTCGTAGACGAAATCGCCGGGGCAGGTCGTCGTCGACATGTCGCGGTGGCCCGAGATCGTGGCCGCGGTCACCTCGGTCCCGGCCGGCCACCGTGACGAGCCTCGGGAGACGAACGACACCTTGGCCCCGGGAGCCGTGTCGACGGCGTAGCGCTCGCCGAGCCAGGCGAGCAGCGCCACCAGCGAACGCTCGGCCTCGGCGGTCATCGGCGCCTCCACATGATTGCCGATCAAGCTGCACAGCAGGGCGAACCCCTGCGATCCGCCGGTGGCGTCGCCGCGGATCGGCCCGTCGAGACTGCCGGCCCGCGCCTCCCAGATCCCCCCGTACCGATCGACGAAGAAGTTGTAGGCCACGTCCGGCCAACCCTTCTCCGGGCCGGTGTGGAACTGGTAGAAGCCCCGGATCTGGTCGACCACCTCGTCGGGCCCGTAGTCGTTGGTCGACGCCGTGTGGTGCACGAGCAGGAATCGGACGTCGTCCTCCGCCACCAGCTCGCCGTTGACCCCGAGGTCGCCGGCCCAGTCGCTGCGGGGCCGGATCGTCGGCCGCAGAGCATCGACCGCGGGTTGGGCAGCCGGACGCCGGTACGCGGCCTGGGCCCGGCCGGCGGGGAATACGGTCGACGCCACCGCCGCGGCGCCGAGCCCGAGCACCCGACGCCGGCTGACCGGCTCGGGACGGCCCTGCGCTCGATCGGTCACGCCGACCAGGGTAGGGGGCTGTGCCGCCACCGCCGCTGCGCCAGCACCCGCTCTGCCCAACGATGCTGAGGTAAGGTCCCGGCACCGGCACACCGTCGCACTTCCCGTCGCACGTCAGCGAGGGTTCGGCGAGAGCGAGAGCGAGGTAGGGGACATGAGCGGACACGGCCACGACCACGATCACGGGCTCGATCCGCCCCGGGTGGAGGAGGTGTCCGACGGCGTCTTCGCCTACATCCAACCCGACGGCACGTGGTTCATCAACAACGCCGGCTTCGTGGTCGCCGACGACGGGATCGTCGCCGTCGACACCTGCTCCACCGAACGGCGGACCAGGGCTTTCCTCGACTCGGTCGCCGGAATCAGCCCGGCTCCGGTCCGCACGCTGGTCAACACCCACCATCACGGCGACCACACCCACGGCAACTACCTCACCCACCCGGCCACGATCATCGCCCACGAGAACTGCCGCGAGCTGATGCTCGAGAGCGGCATCCAGCACTACGACCGGATCTTCGAGCCCGCCGACTGGGGCGACCTCGAGCTCGCCGCCCCCACGGTGACCTTCTCCGATCACGTCAACCTCTGGGTCGGCGACCTCAAGGTCGAGCTGCACTACATCGGCGGTGCCGCCCACACCACCAACGACGTCGTGGCCTGGGTCCCCGAGCGCAAGGTGCTCTTCTCCGGCGATCTGGTGTTCAACGGCGGCACGCCGTTCGTCGTGATGGGCTCCGTCGCCGGCTCGTTCGACGCGATCGACCGGATGCGGACCTTCGACGCCGAGGTCGTCGTTCCGGGCCATGGCCCGGTCTGCACACCGGCGATCTTCGACGAGCTCGAGGCCTACTACCGCTTCGTGCAAGACGCCGCTGCGGAGGCCAAGGCGTCGGGCACGGGCCCGCTCGAGGCCGCCCGCCAGCTCGATCTCGGTCGCTTCGCCGAGCTGACCGACACGGAGCGGATCGTCGGCAACCTCCACCGGGCGCTCTACGAGCTCGACGGCGGGGAGAACGGCGGGCCGATAGACGTGACGGCCGCAATCGGCGACATGGTCGCCTACAACGGCGGCAAGCCGCTGCGCTGCCTGGCGTGAGCCCGCCTGCCCGTTCTCAGCTGAGCAGGTCCTCGACGGTGAGCACGCCCTCGGTTGTCCAGAAGGAGCCCTGCGGGAAGAACGTCGTGTAGTCGGCCGGGAACGAGGTGAAGCCGGGCAGCGGGTCGAGGTTCTGGCCGTTGCCCCCGGAGCCGAGGGCCAAGCCGCGCGTGGCGTCGAAGGATCGGGTGCCGCCGATCTCGCGCAGCTCGCCGCCGGTGAGCTCCAGCTCGATGACCTCCTCGCCGTCGAGCCGGCGGGAGAACACGGTCCAGTTGTCGCTGCCCGGTTCGAGCACGACCGCCACCGGCACCCCGTTGACCTCGTGGTTGGCGACGAGCGTCTTGCGAAGCTCCGGAATCGGGTAGGCCACCGAGTCGGGTCCGAGCTCGACGACGATCGCCATCACCTCCAGGTCGAAGCCGTCCTGACCGCTCTCGACGTCGAGTGCGAGGGTGTCCGGGTGAGACTGCTTCCAGTCGGCCCACGTGCTCAGGGCGCTGGGGAGCAGCTCGAGTCGCTCCCCGGTCAGCGGCCCGAGGATGGCCTCACCGATCGGCTGGCTCCACACGCTG
>JAOTYQ010000402.1 GCA_029861725.1 Acidimicrobiia bacterium
CCTGAGCTCCGCGGCCGGAGCTGGTCAGCCGAAACTCGGCTCACTCGCCCAGATTTCGGTTGCCGGGATGCGGCCGGAGCTGGTCAGCCGAAACTCGGCTCACTCGCCCAGATTTCGGTTGCCGGGCGGAACTAGGTGCGCAGGGCGCCTCGAGTTCCGCTCAGGGATGCGGCCGGAGCTGGTCAGCCGAAACTCGGCTCACTCGCCCAGATTTCGGTTGCCGGGCGGAACTAGGGTTGAGCCGAGCTCATGTCCGCCTCCGTTCGACCCACGTACCAAGCCATCGTCGACCAAGCGACCGCTGTCACCGGCGCGGGAACGGCCTGGCTCCTCCGCTCTACGGCCGACGGGCTGGTGGTCGCCGCCACCGCAGGGCTGGCCGCCCAGCGACGCCTGCTCGGGTCGATCATCGTGCCGACGGGCGCCCAGGGCTACGTTCTCTCCTCGGGTCAGCCCGTTGCCCTCATGCCCCAGCCGACCGACCCGGCCAATGACGGTGCCGCCGGTCACCCGGGCGTGCCCACGTCCGTCCTCGCGGCCCCGTGCGGGAACGAGAGCGTGCTCGGCCTGCTCGAACTGGCGGCCAAGCCCTCGGCCAGCCCCTTCACCTTCGACGACATCGAGGCCGTCTCAGCCCTGGCCTCGATCGCCGGCGCCGCCTTCTCCGAAGACGACGGCACTACGCTCGACGTCGTCTCCCCAGCCGAGCTCGCGACCGAGCTCGAGCGGCTGGCAACTGCCGATCCCGCCCGGTACGCCGACACGGCCCGAGTGATCGAGTCGCTCCTGGGCCAAGGGGCGTGACGCAGGACCGGCCGGCGTGGTCTCGGGAGTCGGTTCTGCTCCGACTCCCGACCGCACCGGACCTGGAGAACTTCTCACCACAGTGGGCGTTCGGATCGAGCACGGGCCAAGGCGTGCGAGTCGCGGTCATCGACTCCGGCATCGACGTCAGCCATCCGAGCCTCGGCGGATCGATCGACATCGCCAGCAGCGTGGAGTTCTCCGTCGACGACGTCGGCACGGTCACCCGTATCGACGGCCCCCACAGCGATGTCTACGGGCACGGCACCGCCTGCGCCGGGATCATCCACGCCCTGGCTCCCGACGCGATCATCACGAGCGTCCGCGTGCTCGACGCCGGCCTGCGTGGCCGGGCCGCCGCATTCCACGCCGGCCTCAGCTGGGCTGTCGATCACGAGTACGACGTGATCAATCTGTCGCTCGGCGCGGCCAAGCGCGACTGGGCGCTGGCCTTCCACGACACCTGCGACCGCGGTTACTTCAACAACTCCTTCATCGTCACCGCCGCCAACAACATCCACCGCGACTCCTTCCCTTCGCTGTTCGCCTCCGTTACCAGCGTGGCGAGCAACAACTCCACCGATCCCCTCCGGTTCCACTTCAACCCCGAACCGCCGACCGAGTTCCTGGCCCGGGGCATCGATGTCGAGGTGCCCTGGCTCGACGGAACGACGATCACGACGACCGGTAACTCGTTCGCTGCGCCCCATATCGCTGCCTTCGCCGCACTCATCAAGGCCGAGCACCCGGAACTCCGACCGTTCCAGGTGAAGACGGCCCTGTGGGCGGCATCGGCCAACGTGCGGGAGGCTGGAGGCATCGACCTGCCCCGCCGGCACGTCGTTGTGCCACCGGCCGCCGGCCGGCTCCGGTATCTCTCGGTCCCACCGCTCTCAAGTACCGACGGCGTCGAGGAACCGGCGAGCGCCGTGGAGACCGGTGACGAGCTGATTCGCCACGTGACGCCGGAGGAGGAGCGAGAGGAGCTCAGGACGGTCCTCAGCGACTACGAGATCGTTGGCCTTGTCGCCCGTGGCCCATGGGGGCCCGTCTATTCGGCCCGCAAGAACGGGCGCGCCCTGGCCATTCGCCGGCTCGACCCGAGCCTCGCGTCCGACGCAGCGACGCGGGCCCGGTTCGCGGCGAGTGTCCGCATCGCGGCCGAGCTGCGGCACCCCCACATCCTTCCGATCCTCGAGCTCCGCGAAACCGACTACTTCGCCGTCATCGCGATGCCGTTGTGCCCGAGCAACCTCGCGGTCGAGCGCGATCGCGAGCAGCTCACGCCGCAGGCGGCGGTCGCAGCCATCGTCTCCCTGCTCCGTGGCTTGCACGTCGCCCACGCAGCGGGCATCTATCACGGCGATCTCCGCCCCGAGAACGCGCTCATCGACGCCGACCATCGGGTTCTCCTGAGCGACGTCGGCATCGCTGCTGCGCTGACGAGCGACGTACGGACCAACAGCGCACCGAACAACCCGGCGTCGTGGCGGTACCTGGCACCCGAGCAGATCGACGGCACAGCGATCGGTGCGTTCACCGACGTCCATGCCGCCGGCCTCCTCCTGTTCGACCTCCTGAGCGGCGAGCTGCCGTTCCCGTCCGTCGAGAGCCTCGGCGCGCTCGTCCGTCAGCGGGCGACGGGCCAACCCCGATCACTGGCAGAGGTTTCGCCGTCGGTCGGACCTGCGCTCACGTCGGTGACCGACCGAGCGGTAGCCATCGAGCCGGCCGAGCGTCACCGGTCGGCAGAAGCCTTCGCCGACGAGCTCAGCGCTGCTGCGACCGAGTCGCTCGGGCCCGACTGGGCCGATGACCAGCCCTTTCGCCTCGACGAACTCCGAGGCGCTCGCGACTCGTGACGACGGTGCCGTTCAGCGGTCGGGCTCGCCTGCCGCTGCAGGGGTGCGGCTGTCGCGGCGACGGTGGGCTCGAAGCGCAGTGACGACGCCGCCGAGCACGGCCGCTCCGATCAGCTCGGGGTACGACGGTGTGGACCCCCAGAGGGTGGGCCCCTGCAGCCGGTCACCGACCGCAAGTACCAGCAAGGCCAACAGGGCGACCGCTACCCCACCGACCGCCGCCGTCGCGCTGTCGCGCGGTGTTCGCGGGTCGGCCAGGAAGCCCCACGCGAGCGCGACGACCAGCGGGGCGAAGTGATGGGTGGAGGTCGGTGCCCGCCAGGCCAGAGCGACCCACAGAGCGGCCGGCACCAGCGCTCCGAGCAGGGGGACGAATCGAGCCATCGTCACGGCAAACCCCGTCGACCCCATGGCGATTCCGGTTGGCGATGAGACGACCGAGTCGCGTGGCCCACGTCACTTGACGCTCGGACGCCGTCAGCGGACAGCCTGGTAGACGGGCGAGCGGCGAAGGCTCTTGGTGAACACCACCTGCCACAGCTGGAGGCCCCGAACCCGGAACGAGGCAGCCGAGGCGAGCAGGTAGTAGCGCCAGGTTCGGCGAAAGTGCTCGCCGTAGCTCGCGAGGTCGTCCCATGCCGCCTCGACGTTGTCGTACCACGCCATCAACGTGCGGTCGTAGTCAGGGCCGAAGTTGTGGACATCCTCGACGACCCAGTCATGGCGGGACGCACGTCCGAGGTGCTCCATCGACGGCACGACACCAGCGGGGAAGATGTACTTGTCGAACCAGGGGTCGGTGTAGTCCTTGGTCATGTTCGACCCGATCGTGTGATGGAGCATGATGCCGTCGTCGACGAGGAGCTCCCGGTTGGCATCGAAGAACGGTCGGTAGTTCTTCCGGCCGACGTGCTCCAGCATCCCGACCGACACAATTCGATCGTAGGTACCGGTCACCTGACGGAAGTCGAGCTGCTTGATCTCGACGTCGAGGCCAGCGCATCGACGGGCGGCCTCCTTGACCTGTTCGATCGCCGGGGAGATCCCGGTCACCCTGACCCCGTGGTTCTCGGCGGCGTATTGGGCTAGTCCGCCCCAGCCACAGCCGATGTCGAGCAGGTGCATCCCCGGCTCGAGGTGGAGCTTCCGGCAGATCAGCTCGAGCTTGGCCTCCTGAGCGCTGTCGAGATCGTCGACACCGTGCCAGTACCCGCAGCTGTAGATCATCCGCTTGTCGAGCATGCGCTCGTACAGATCGTTCCCGATGTCGTAGTGAGCCGAGGCATTACTGGCCGCCCGCCGGATGGTCTGGCGGTTGAAGAGCCTCGCCCGGACTGCGGCGGCCACGTACTGACGACTGGGCCTGATCCTCGTCCGGAGGTCGGCTTCCAGGACCTTGACAAGGAGCTCATCGACCCGTTCGGCGCTCCACCAGCCCTGCTGATAAGTCTCCCCCAGGCCGAGCTCGCGGTCCCTGACGACCTGCGCGTAGAACCGCTCATCGTGCACCCGCAGATCGCTCGGCTCGGGCCCGTCGAGCTCGATGCCCGCAACGTCGAGCAGGTCCAAGACCAGCTCTTTCGCTCGATTCTTACCCGTCGTGCGTCGCAGCGTCGTCGTCACGGTGACCTCCTAGCGCTCTCCGCCCCCATCGATGGACACCTATGGAATCGGCAACCCGGCGAGAAATCAAGCGCTTCCTCGACCGGGGCGTCGCCTACAGGTCGAGGCTGAAGGTGAGGATCAGCTCGCGACCGCCGCGATCGGATCGTTGATAGAGCGTAACCTGTTGGTTATTGGCGCTGAACTCGAGGACGATCTGCTCGACGCCGATCAGCGAATCGTACGATTCGAGCGATTGCCGCTCGAGCGGCTCCAGCGGCACCAGCGTTACGGACTCGGACGCTGACGGGGACTCGATGAGCACGTCGCCGACGACGCCGGCATCGACCGAGATCGCCGAAATCTCGCTGTGCCAGGGCCCGAGGAAGCCTTCCGACCGCAGTCCGCCAACACCCTCGCAGCTCAGCTCCAACTCCAGCACGTCGCCGGGCGGCGTGTCGACGACACAGGTGGCCGGGAGGCCGTCGACCCGACCTCCCTCGGCGCCGAAGTCGGGGTCGGTGGCAGGGTCGGGCTCGACCGGGACCGGCGAGGTGTCGGAGACAGTCGGTCCTGCGACAGCGTCGTCGGCGTTGGCGGCCGTGGCGGAGATCTGCTCGCTCGCCGACTCGCCGGTCACCGGTCCTGCGACGATCTGGTAGCCGATGACCCCGACGAGCGCCGCTGCCACGGCCAGCACGCCGAGCACCATCCACACCTCCGGAGCGACCTGACTTTCGGCGCGCCCGAACCGGCCGAGCAGCGGAGTCGCCCCGGAGCGAGCGAGGCGGGCCGGTGGCGAGGTGCTCTCACTCAGGTGAGCGTCGATCTCGGCGAACCGCGACCGGATATCGCCTCGCTCATAGGAGAGCTCGGACACCCCGGTCCCCCGGAGGAGCGCGTCGACCTCGTTCTCGACGAGGACCAGCACCCGCCGGTAACCGAGGTGGCCTTGGAGCAGCCCGGTCAAGTGGGCGAGACTCTGGAGTGTCATCCTTTCGTTGTGGCCCTCGGGCCGGCCGACCACGAGCACGGCGAGATCGACCCCGGCGAGGCGGGGTAGCGCCGACTCGGGCCCGGCCTGGTCGGGCCACACCGTCGCATCGAACGGCTCGACCTTCCAGCCGACGTCGCCGAGATGGTCCCGGAGCTCGCTCCAGTCCTCGCCCTCGCCGGTGATGCCGAGCAGTACTCGGCCCGTGGGTCTCTTTGCGGTCGGGTTACTCACGAAGCCCTCGGTGACATGGTCCGGGACAGGGGATCTATGGTGTCGACGCTACATCCATCTAGTGGCGGCGAGGAGTATGGTCGCAGCGGCGAAAGCGGGAAGGTGACATGGGGGCACCGATGACAGGCTCGTCGCCCGCCAGAGCGCTCCGAGGCTTGTTCCTGCTCCTCTTGGTCGCCCTGATGCTGGTGCTGTTGTTCCTCACATTGCGCAGCCTGCTCTTCTTCGCATCCGCTGACGACGGCGCCAGCTCAGGTTCCACTGCTGAGACGCCAC
>JAOTYQ010000403.1 GCA_029861725.1 Acidimicrobiia bacterium
AGGCCGAAGGTGAAGACGTCGGCCAAGGTGTCGCGGTCCATGGCGTGACTCCAGGCCTGACGCACACGGACGTCATCCCACGGAGCCACTTCGTCGTTGATGTAGCAGCCGTCGGTGTGCAGCGACGGGCTGCGAATCGTCTTGATACCGGGCTCGGACTCGAGCGAGGCAACCTGGGAGAAGTCCCGGATGGTGAGCGCAACGTCGACGTCGCCGGCCCGGAGGCCGTTCAGCGCCGCCTGCTCGCCCCCGCTGAAGAGCCACTCGATCTCGTCGAGATAGGGGAGGCCTTCCTGCCAGTAGTCCTCGTTGCGCTCGACCAGCAACCGATCACCCTCGGAGTACTCGGCCAGCTTGAACGGGCCGGTTCCGACCGGGTTCGTGTTGAGCTGCTTCTCCTCGGCCGCTTCGGCCGCCGTCGGCGACACCATCATCCCCGCCCGGTCGGACAGGATGCCGACCACACCGGAGTCGGGCCGGTTGAGATTGAGCTGCACGGTGAGGTCGTCGATGATCTCGACCGACTCGATCGACGCCAGGTCGGCCGGGACCTTGGTGTTCGGATGATTCTGGACCCGGTCGACGTTGTAGGCAACAGCCTCGGCGTTGAACGGCGTGCCGTCGTGGAAGGTCACCCCCTCGCGAAGGTTCATCACCAGCGTGGTGTCGTCGGTGAACTCCCACGACGTCGCCAGACCGGGCGTGAACTCCAGCGAGTCGAACTTGAAGTGCACCAGCCGGTCGTACAGCGAGTAGAGGGTCTGGTGGTCGGCGCCCGAGCTGCCGGTGTGGGGGTCGAGCGAGATGGGCGGGAACTGGTGGGCCACCCGCAGGGTGCCGCCGTAGGTGCCGCCTGACTGGGCCGCACCTTCGGTGATGGCCGGCAGGTCGTCGGCGAGCACCGCACCGCCCCCGTCGGCTGCGGCGTCGTCGGATTGGGCGTCGTCCTCGGTGGCCTCTTCGGTGTCAGCTGTGTCCTCGGCTTCCCCGGCCGCCTCGGTGGCGTCCTCGGCGCTGTCGTCGTCGTCGGAGCCGCAGGCGGCAGCGACCATGGCGAAGCTGAGCAGCAGGGCCAACAAGCGGGCCAGCCGTGCTCGTGATTGCGTTCCCGGTCCGGACCGGATCCGTTTCATGTGTGCGGGTTCCATACCGTATCGTTCCCCCTTCGGGTTGATTGAATTAACTGAGTTGTAGGTCTGTTCGCTGAGGTCGGGTTCGGTTCGTCGGGTTGCGGGCGGGGCGGTCGTCGCCCGGCTGTGGGCTCAGGCCGTGGCCGGGAGGGCGTGACCGCGGAGCTCGAGCTCGTCGGCGAAGTGGCAGGCCACGAGGTGACCGCCGGCCCGGGCGGTCAGCGGTGGCACCTCTTGGGCGCAGCGCTCCTGGGCGTAGAGGCAACGGGTCCGCAAGGCGCACCCCGATGGCGGGTCGATCGGGCTGGGGACGTCGCCTTCGAGGATGATCCGGTCGCGAGTGCGGAGCCAGCTCGGTAGGGCCTCGGGCTCGGCCGACAGCAGCGCCTCGGTGTAGGGGTGGAGCGGGCTGGTGATGACCTGTTCGGTCGTGCCGACCTCCACGAGTCGACCGAGGTACATCACGCCGATGCGATCGCTGACGCTGGCCACCACTCCGAGATCGTGGGAGATGAACAGGTAGGCGATGTCGCGCTCGCGCTGCAGCCGTGCGAGCAGACCGAGAATGTCGGCTTGGATCGAGACATCGAGGGCGGAAACGACCTCGTCGCACAACAGCAGTTGCGGTTCGACCGAAAGAGCGCGGGCGATGTTGACACGCTGGCGCTGGCCTCCCGACAGCTCGTGAGGCCGGCGGTCGGCCATGTTGGCTCCGAGCCCGACGGCCTCGAGGGCACCGTCGACGGTGGCGGTCAGATCGAGACGCTCGGCCTTGCGGAGGATCCGGACCGGTTGCTCGATGCTTTGTCGGACGGTCATGCGGGGGTCGAGCGCGTCGTTCGGGTCCTGGAAGATCATCTGCATCCGGTGGCGGTGCGCCCGAAGCCGCCGCCGGGACAGACCGTCGAGACGGGTGCCGTCGAGGGTGATCGACCCGGTCACCCGCACTCGGTCGCCCCGGAGCAACTGGGAGACGGCCCGAGCCACCGTCGACTTGCCGGAGCCCGACTCGCCGATCAACCCGAGGGTCTCGCCGGGCCCGATCTCGAAGCTGGCATCGGTGACGGCGTGGACCACTGCTCGCCCTGGCCCGCGGGTGCGGAACCGAACGGTCAGATCGGCGACGTCGAGGATTGGCTCGGTCCGGCTGTCTTGGCGTCCCGGAGCGCGCCGCGCCTCTACCACGACTCTCTCCCTGCTCTCCGCAATGCGTTGGTCCCCCATACAAGCGGTGATTGCAACACCCCACAGTTCCCGCTCGGTGCACGCACGTCAAACTGGATCGTCTCATCGGGGGGATGAGGGCTTGGTCGCAGGCCGGATCTGATCCGCTGTCACCATCGCGTTGGTGAGCCGTACCGTATCTACCGTGTTCCTCTCCATCCGTGAGATCCGTCGCTCACCCGGGCGATTCGCTCTCCTCACCGGCGCGGTTGCGCTACTGGTCGTGCTCCTGTTGTTCTTCCAGGCCGTCGCCGGGACCCTCACGCTCGGTCTGACCGGCGGCATCGAGAACAACGGGGCCGATGTTTTCGTCTACAGCGACCGGGCACGCCGCAACCCGGCCGCCAGCCTTCTCCCCGGAGCTACCCCGGCGCTCGTCGTCTCGGTCGACGGCGTTGCCGATGCATCTCCCGTTGGCCGATCGATCTTCGAGGCCGGCGGCGAGGACATCGTGGTCATCGGTCTCGTCGATGGTGCCACCACCGGGCCACGGGAGCTGAGCGCTGGCCGTCGGGCCGAGCGATCGGGCGAGGCCGTGTTCAGCGGATCGTCACTGGCCGCATCGCTCGACCTCGGGCAGCGCGTGACCATCGAGGGCGTCGGGCTCGAGGTCGTCGGGGTGGCCGACGACGCTGCGTTCGAGGTGAGCCCGACTCTGTATGTGGCCTTCGACGACTACGAGACTGCGGTCCGGGCCCGCGCTGGTGTGCCGGTCGAGACTCCCGCATCGTGGATTGCTGTGACCGTCGACGACGGTGCCGATCCCCGCGCCGTGGCCGAGCGAATCTCCGCCGAGGTCCCCGGGGTCGAGGCGCTCGACCGCTCGTCGGCGGCCGCCGCCTTGCCTGGTGTGGACCAGATCACCAGCTCCTTCTCGATCCTCTATCTCCTGTTGTTCATCGTGGTCACCATCGTGACCGGCGTGTTCTTTCTGATCCTCACCGTCCAGAAGGAGCGCAGTCTGGTGTTGCTGCACGCCATCGGCGCCAGCCGGTCCGACGTTGTTCGACCGGTCCTCCTCCAGGTGTTGGCGGTGACCGGGCTCGGTGCCGGGCTCGGGGTCGGGCTAGCCGCCGGCTTGTTGGCCGCGACCCCGGAGACCTTCGGCTCCTCGCTCGACCCGATCACCACGATCCTCACCGTGGGCTTCATCGTCGTGCTCGGCGTTGTCGCGTCGCTCGGTGCCGTACGTCGGGTCCTGTCCGTCGACCCCATCGACGCCACGACTGCTGCCGGAGCCGTCTGAGATGAGCATCGCGTTCAAGGAGCTGCTCCGCGAGCCGCGCCGCTTCGCTCCGGTCGGTGGGGCGCTCACCCTGCTCGTCGTCCTGCTCGTCGTCCTCGGCGGGTTCCTCGATGGTCTGGAGCTGAGCCTGACCGGAGCCTACCGGGCTCACGACGGGCTCGTGCTCGTCTTCGACGCCGACGCCGACCGTCAGCTCCAGCGCTCCTCGGTGAGCGACGACCTCGCCGGCATCCTCGACGGTCTGGACGCAACGAACGGAGTGGGCTCGCTCGATCAGGTCTTCACGGTCGCAGGTGGCGACGGCCGGGGGCTCGAGGACATCGCCCTGTACGGCTATGGCCTGTCGACTGCGGTGCTGCCCGAGCCGCCGCCACCCGGCTCCGCCGTGGTCGATGCACAGCTGCAGCGCCTCACCGATATCGAGGTCGGTGACAGCCTGGAGATCGGGCCGACAGCCGAACCGGTCACGGTGGCGGCCATCGTCGACGACCTCTCTCAGGGCGCTCCCTCGGTGTGGCTAGCGACCGACGAGTGGCGGCGGGTGGTCAGCCTCGGCATTCCGCCGGCACTGCCCCCGCCGGGGACCCAGCACGCTCTGGTGGCCCGGCCCGCAGCCGGCGACGCCGTTGGCCTCGCGGCCGAGCTGTCCGCCATCGACGGGCTCGATGCGGTGACGGTCGACGAGGCGATCGAGGCGCTCGACGTCGTGCAACAGCAGTCGTCGACCTTCGAGGGAATCATCGGCGTGACCTTTGTGATCGTGCTGTTGGTCGTCGCCCTTTTCTTCGCGCTGCTCACCCTGGAACGGATCCACCTCTACGCCGTGCTCAAGGCACTCGGGGCGCGGACCGGGGAGCTGCTCTGGGGTGTCGCGATCCAGGCGATCGGCGTGAGCGCGATCGCGCTGATCCTCGGCTGTGGTCTGAGCCTGCTCTTCGTCGTCCTGCTCCCCCCTGAGCTGCCGCTGCGCCTGGTGCCGTCTCGTGTTGTTCAGATCGGGAGTGGCACGATGATCACAGCGCTGCTCGGCAGCCTGTTCACGATCCGTCGGCTCTTGCGGGTCGATCCAGCGGAGGTGATCGGATGAAGGGGCCTGCACTCGTTCTCCGCGAGGTACGGAAGGTCTACGGCACCGGCGAGCGCGAGGTCGTCGCCCTCGACGATGTCGATCTCACCGTCGATGACGACGAGATGCTCGTGCTCATCGGTCCATCCGGCTCCGGCAAGACAACCCTGTTGACCGTGGCCGGTGGTTTGCTGCGACCAACGTCTGGATCCGTGGTCGTCGGCGGCAACGAGATCTCCTCGCTCGGCGACAAGGCGCTGGCCAGGTTCCGGCGAGACGAGATCGGTTTCGTGTTCCAATCCGTCAATCTGGTGCCGTTCCTGACCGCACGGGAGAACCTGCTCGTCGTCCGTCAGTTGGGCGGTGGCCGAATCGATCGGGATGCGAAGTCCAGGGCCGACAACCTCCTGGGCGAGCTGTCGCTCGCCGACCGAGCCGACAACGTCCCGTCGCAGCTCTCCGGCGGCGAGAAGCAACGGGTCGCGATCGGGCGAGCGCTGATGAACGAGCCGGCGCTGGTGCTGGTCGACGAGCCAACGTCGGCTCTCGATTCCAAGCTCGGGCACCAGGTGATGGAGCTCCTCCACCAGGAGGTCAAACGCCGGGGCGTGGCCGCGATCGTCGTAACCCACGACGAACGTGTCGCCGAGTTCGGGGATCGAGTCGTGGAGATCATCGACGGGGCTCTCGAGGTAGCCCAGGAGCGGTGATGACACACGGCGCAGTCCCGATGGGACCTTCGATCTCTGCCAGCTGACCGGTCGCTTGACGTCTAGCTGCTGGCTAGATCCTTGGGGACGTGGACCTGTGATTTTGTATCGAGTTCTGGGATGTTTGGCCGGAGGCCAAACTCCAGGCGCCGGGCACCGTCCCGGCGCACGCTAGATCCTTGGGGACGTGGACCTGTGATTTTGTATCGAGTTCTGGGATGTTTGGCCGGAGGCCAAACTCCAGGCGCCGGGCACCGTCCCGGCGCACGCTAGATCCTTGGGGACGTGGACCTGTGATTTTGTATCGAGTTCTGGGATGTTTGGCCGGAGGCCAAACTCCAGGCGCCGGGCACCGTCCCGGCGCACGCTAGATCCTTGGGGACGTGGACCTGTGA
>JAOTYQ010000404.1 GCA_029861725.1 Acidimicrobiia bacterium
CCTTGGGGACGTGGACCTGTGATTTCGTATCGAGGTCTGGGATGTTTGGCCGGAGGCCAAACTCCAGGAACCCTGCGGGTTCCCCCGGGCCACCGTCCCGGCGCACGCTAGTGGTGCGTCGCACAAATGATGTGGCGGTCTCGCCGGATTTCTGGCCCCCTGGACTGCGTCGAACAAGATGGCCTGACGGGCGCCGAAGTCAAAGGTGACGACGACGCTCGTCGGGTCCATCGCAGCGTCGGTAGTGGATAGGCAAGGTCAGATCCACCGAGCGTGCCGAGCGGCAGCGCTGCCTGATCACGGCGCCTACCTCTTCGCCTCGGCGTCGAATGGTTGTGGGGAGTTTTCGGCAGACCCCCAGGCCACATCGCATGAGACTGACGTCCGATGTGATACGTGGGTTACTGAGTGAGGGGCTGGAGTTGTCAGCGAACACGCGAGACATTGGTCGGTACAAGAACGCCGAGCTCATCGGCAGCGGTGGGTTCGGCTCCGTCTATCGAGCCACGGACCAAGAGCACGGTCGGGAGGTGGCGATCAAGGTCCTGCAAGGCCGGCTCGGCGAGGCCGAGCAACGCCGTTTCGATCGGGAGCGTCAGACCATGGGTCGCCTGGGCGCCCACCCGAACATCATGCCCATCCACGACTCGGGATACACCGACGTCGGTGAAGGCTACATCGTGATGGACCTTGCACCCGATGGATCGCTCCGAGCCCGGCTGGAAGCGGAGGGTCGGATCGCATGGGTCGAGGCAGTCCCGATGATGGCCGCGATCGCCTCGGCGACTCAGGCTGCCCATGAGCACGGAGTCCTTCACCGAGACATCAAACCCGACAACGTGCTGATCGATCAGTTCGGGAATCCCAAGCTGTCGGACTTCGGCATAGCCATGGTGGCCAACAACACAACAGCCACGACCAGCACCACAGCGACCCTGGCCCACGCCGCTCCGGAGATTCTCCAGGGCGAGGCTGCAACTGCGGCGGTGGATGTCTACGCAATAGGGTCGACACTTCACAACCTCATCACCGGCTGGCCGCCATTCCTGCGACCTGACGACGAGGGTGTGACCGCAATGATCACCCGGGCCTTGACCGAGCCCCCACCTGATCTCCGACAGTATGGAGTACCGGACGCTGTGGCGACGGCAATAGAACAGGCCCTGGCCAAAGCTCCTCAATCCAGGCAGGCCTCCGCATCGCAGTTGGCCGACCAGCTCACCGTAGCCCTCGCCAGCAGCCACTCGATGAACCCATACGTCACGCCTGGCCCGGGCCGGGCAGGGTCAACCGTTGGCGTCTTCAGCCCGCCACAGCCACTCGCCACATCCGCCGCTCGGTCACCAGCCGGCCCGCCAGTAAGGCCACCGCCAGCGCAACCGGTTCTCGCGAGCAGGCAGACCGTCATCGCTCCGTCGCCGGGGCCCCAGCCTCCGCCGACCATCCCAACCGGGCAGCTGGTCAACCCGACGGGGTTC
The DNA here is from genome assembly GCA_029861725.1 of Acidimicrobiia bacterium. Classification (GTDB taxonomy): domain Bacteria; phylum Actinomycetota; class Acidimicrobiia; order Acidimicrobiales; family SZUA-35; genus CADEDH01. The sequence goes on from JAOTYQ010000404.1 coordinate 1,479, forward strand.
GGCGGCGGACCGGGCAAGCGCGGGCGAGCTCTGTGGATCGGGATCGGGTCCCTGCTGCTCGGCGTGTTCGCGGTCGGCGCTTTTGCCCTCTCAAATCGAGAGGATCCGATTATCAGCGAACCGCAGGGGACGACGGCCATTGTCCCGAACGAAGGGACAACGGCCGAGACGTCGGCCGAGACAACGGTCTCCCCTGAGGACACGGCTCCCACTACCGTCGATCCTCCTGGCGAAGGGGGGGCGGAGGTCGGCACGTTCGGTTCGGTTGCTCTCCAGAGTGGATTCACTCCCGATCCGTTCGTAATGGAGATCACCAGCGGGGGAGCGAATCCGGCGTCGGCCATCGACTCCTCGTGCGCCGGCTTCATCGCCAACGACCCCGACTATGTCCTCGATTGGAGGGGAGCTACCTCTCAGCTCCGGTTCATCTTCCTCGGCGCCACGGCCAGCGACGACACGACCCTGGTCATCAACGGGCCCGATGGGTGGTGGTGCGGCGACGACTGGCAAGGATTCCTGGATCCTCAAATCACCATCTCGAATCCCCTCGCCGGCATCTACGCCATCTGGGTCGGCAGCTTCAACGCCGAGCAATTCATCACCGGAGGCCTCTTCATCACCGAGCTCGACATAACCGTCGCCGACCTCGTCGAGTAGCAAGATCTCCTCGACACGCCGATCAGTCGACGACGGCCGCCACATGGTGTCGGGCATCTTCCGCAGAACGTCGCACGGCGTCACCGGTTCATCCCGAGAGATCGTCGCATGACCCCCAGGCGTGTTGGCCTCGGTCGGATGCCGGGTACGACGGTTGCTGGCTTCGCATCTGGGACCCTCTCACGGCGCCGGTGCCGCCAGGCGCCATACGTCGTCTTCGATCCGGAGGTAGTTGTCGGGGTCGCCGAAGTCGAAGGTCTCGCGATCACCGCCGAAGGTGAGGATGATCGGTCCCTCTTCGGTGTCGACCGCGATCGAGTCGAAGTCGTAGCGGATGTCATCACTCGTCGCGGCGTTCCACGGTGGCGCGGCGAGCTCGGCCCATTGCATCCCGTCGGCGCTGAACCACACGTCCATCGGGTTCTCTTCGAGACCGAAGCCGCCGAAGCAGACGAAGTCGTTGCCGAGCACCTCGCATTGGTGTCCGGGCCGCGGGCTCCACGCAGCAGCGGGCGACACCTCTTCCCAGTTGGCCCCGTCGGTTGAGCGCCAGACGTCGTTGAAGTAGGGCGGCTCACAGCCGGGCGTTGGTTCACAGGTGAAGCCGGCTTCACCGCCGAACAGCCAGATCGCCCCTCGATGAGCCACGACCGACGCTCCGGCCCGAGGCTCCCACGGAGCGTCGTCGGTCATGAGCTCCCACTCCACCCCATCGGTGGACCGCCACACGTCATTGAAGTAGACGCGTTGTGGGCCGTCGGCGCCGATGATCGAGGCGTCGTCGTTGCGCGACCCGCCGAGCACGTACAGGTGGTCGTCGACCACCACCGCGCTGAGACCGGCTCGCCCTTGCCAGGGGGCCGACCCGGTCATCTGCTCCCAGGTCTGGCCATCGGTCGACGACCACACGTCGTTGTAGAACTCCGATGTTGGCAGGAACTCTGGACACGGGGCGTCGGGATCGATGCCCAAGCTCGGTGGTGGCTCCAGGCCCTGTTCGAGCAGCGCGCAGAACGGGTTCGGCTGGAGTCCGAAGTCCTGACCGCCGAGGACGAAGACGGCGCCGTCCTTCACCACTGCCTGGAAGTACGCTCGAGCTGGCCAGGGGGCTGGGTCATCGCCTGCGAGGACGGCGTCCCAGGTTCGACCGAGGTCGTCGCTGCGCCACACGTCGGCCCAGATGTCGCTGTCACCCGGAATGGTCGACTCCCGAGGCGTGCGTCCCCCGAGCAGGAACAGAGATCCGTCCAGCTCGACGACTCGAAGGCCAGCCCGTCCACCCCAGGGGGCATCGTCGACGGTCAAGGTCCATCGGTAGGAGGCGACATCGACCGCGGGAGCCGACACCGTCTCGCTGGAACAGGCCCCGGCCACGAGCAGCATCGACAACACAGCGAGCGCAGATCTCATGGTCGATGCACCGGTTGCAGTTCGCCCCGCCGGTCTTCGAGATATCGGACGCCGAGCGCAACCGCGGTCAGCGCCGCCGCAACGGCGTAGCCCTGAGGGAGGCTGACGAGGGAGTCGACGATGCGATCCGTCCCCAGGTCCACTTCGAAGACGCGTTCGATCATCCAGGTGACGCTCAGGACGGCCAACACGGTCGAACCGATCGTGAGGATCGGCCGGTACCACGACGTGCGTCGGAGGAGGAAGAGCGAGGGAAACGCAACCAAGATGACGACGACCTGACCGATCTCGATGCCGACGTTTCGTCCTAGAAGCGAGATGAGCTGACTCGTTCGCGACACTTCCAGATCGGCGACCAGCGATGCGAAGCCCATGCCGTGGAAGAGCCCGAAGACGAACGACAACGCCCATTCGCGGTTGGGCAGCACCGGGCGCAGGTTGTGCAGGGCCGCAGCGGCGATCGACAGGGCGATGACGGACTCGACGACCTTGGCCGGCGGGAGCGGGAGCCAACCCATACCGGCCAGCGTGAAGGTGATGGAGTGAGCGAGCGTGAAGAACGTGGCGATCTTCAACACTCGCCACAGTGCGCCACCGAAGCCGGGCATCGGCTTCCACCCGTGAGCGAAGATCAGCACCGACGGCAACAGCAACGCGATCACGAACATGATGTGGTCGGGGCCGGTCCGGATGTGGTCGATGCCCAGGGTGATGCTCGAGGAGAAGTTCTGCCACTGGGTCCGGTCTCCGAGCCCGATCGTTTGCGCCGCCCGGTCGTCGGTGAAGGTGACCAGAGCCTCGGCGTCTCGGTCGTAGGCACCGGCGGTCCAGCCGCCGGTGATCAGGAGGAGCCCGTCACGGCCTCCGATGTCGTCGAAGAACGGGTCGAACCGGACGTCCAGCGTGACCGGCACCTGGCCGTTCGGGACTTCGGCCACGTAGGGGATGACGGCGAAGGCGAGGTCGTCCCGCTCACGGAAGAGCTCGATGTCGCCGAACGCGACAATCCACTTGGCGCCGGCGGCGCCGATCTCGAGGTGCTGGCCCGCATACGCCTGGATCTCCGCGGCGGAACGATCGAGCTCGCCCTTGATCGCCTGATCGTCCGATCCGAGGGACCGGCCAAGGACTCGTTCCAGGTCGGCGACCGACAGCTCCATGCGGCCGTCGACGGTCGTCTCGGTGACGAACAGATAGAGGTAGGGGTCCTCGGTCGTGTGGGCGTCGGCCGGCCCCGCCGTCAGGGCCACGAGTGCTATCGGACCGGCGAGGAGGATCGCCAGGATCAGCCCAAGGGGTCGTCGACGGGAGCGGCGCCGCGTCACGCCGCTTGGCGACGACGCAGGTAGAGCGCCCCACCAACCGCCGCCGCGGCGGCGATGGCGACCGGGGCTATCCAGGTTGCAGCTCCACCACCGTCGCCGTCGCTTCCGACGGTCGACGCTGCTGCGTCCGCCGCCGAAGCCTCGTCGTCGGCGGCCTGCGCCGGGCTGTCGTCGGCGGCCTCCTGGTCCTCGAGGTTGGCCAGTTCGTCCTCGATGAGGTCGACATCGACATCGACCGCTTCGCTGTCGTCAGCACTCACGGGTTCGCTGCCGTCAGCCGGTGTCGTGTACCACACGTTCAGGGGCTCGGCGATGGCGGGGAAGCTCGCCGGCTTGTCTCCTGAGCGCTCGGTCGGCGTGAAGAACTCCTCCCGGGTGCCGACCGCCACGACGAACCGTGAAGGGGACTCCCCGGTCACGACGATCTGGTAGCGACCGCCCTTGGCCGGTTCCACGGTCTCGAACAGCGTCAGATACTTCGTCCCGCTGAACGGATCGGCGAACGGCGTACGGACGTTCGCCGCGATCGGTCGCTCGACGCCATCGGGCTCGATCAGGGTCATCGTCGGCAGATCGCTGTCGGCCAGGCTCGTCTCTGGCTCGAGATCCGGTATCAACAGCGAGAGGTAGAGATCGTCACCGTCTCGGAGGTCGAACTCGAGGCCCCGCGTGTCACCTGAGGCGAGGAGGCTGCCGTAGACGGCGAACGAGATCGTCCCGTCGGGCAGGTATGGCCCCGTTTCGGGCGTTTCCTGATCCTCGGTCAGGAAGATCGGATCATGCGCAGCAGCTGGTGAGGCAAGCAACAAGGACACGAGGACGAAGACGGCTGCGCCAACCAGCCACGTCTGCCATCGAGTGGCGAATGAGGACATCGGACAC
>JAOTYQ010000027.1 GCA_029861725.1 Acidimicrobiia bacterium
CCGAACCTGGCTGTCTGAGTGCGAGCGCCGCACCCACGGCTGGTTCCGACGGGGTCGGCCGGTCGCCTCGGGGGGCGCCGCTGAATCGGGGGGTGGCGGCCGGTGCCGGTGGCCCGGTGCGCGGACATCCGGGTCGCCTGACGGCACCGGTTTCACCGCCCGCGAGCGGCGCCCGGTCCGGACCAGACCGTCGAACGCAGCCCGGATCTTCGACGAGATCGTCATCGTTGCAGCATCGTGCCTCTGGCGACGACGCCGCCAGGGTCGGAGGTCCTCAACCTGTTCCCTTCGACCGCTCCGGCCATCGCGTTCGTGACCTTGGCCCCTTCCTCGTCCCAGGCCCAGGCTCGACGATGGCAGCGTGTCGCTCTCGAACTCGGGGACTGCCAAAGGCTCGATATCGGATCGCGATCGGGCTCGCGGTCGGCCAGCGGCTGGCACCGGCCGTCACGCAGCCGGAGAGTCCGTCGCGAGCGACCCGCCGCCCGACCCGTACGCCCCCTTCGGGCCCTTCGCCTGGGCTGACGATCTCGGTCCGGCCAAGGTCGTCCACCTGACCGAGCGACGATCGGGGCTGCGGGCGGTCCTCGTGATCGACAACGTGGCCGCCGGTCCCGCCATCGGCGGCGTACGAGTATCGCTCGCCGCCGACACCGAGATCTGCGTTCGTCTCGCCAGGGCGATGACGTTGAAGAATGCAATGGCTGGGCTGCGCCACGGCGGAGCCAAGTCGTGCATCTTCGCCGACCCCGGGCTGCCGGAAACCGACAAGGAGGTGCTGATCCGCAGCTTCGCCAAGGCCATCGAACAGCTCGTGGACTACGTTCCCGGCCCCGATATGGGCACGGACGAGACGGCGATGGCCTGGATGCTCGACGAGATCGGTCGTGCGGTTGGGCTGCCGGCAGAGCTCGGAGGCCTGCCGCTCGACGAGCTCGGGGCAACGGCCTACGGCGTGGCGTCGGCGACCGACGTCGCAGCGGCCAGGGCTGGCCTCGACCTCGACGGTGCGCGGGTGGCGATCCAGGGCTACGGAAACGTCGGACGCCCCGCCGCCCGCTTCCTCGCTGAACGAGGGTGCGTGCTGGTTGCGGTGTCGGACAGCCGGGGTGGGGTCAGTAACCAGCGCGGTCTCGATCTCGACGAACTGGAGGAGATCAAGAGGCGCCCGGGATCGGTCGTGGAGTACTGCGCCGAGCCCACCGACCGCGACCTCGTCGACGTCGACTGCGACATCTGGATCCCCGCGGCCGGGCCCGACGTGCTGCGCGGCGACAACGCCGACCGGCTCACTGCACGGGTCGTCGTGCAGGGAGCCAACATCGCCGTCACCGCCGAGGCCGAGGCCCGCCTTCACGAGCGCGGCGTGGTGTCGGTGCCCGACTTCGTCGCCAATGCCGGCGGGGTCATCTGCGGCGCCGTCGAGTACGCCAACGGGACCCGGGCCCAGGCGTTCGCGTCGATCGACGACACGGTGCGGGCCAATACCGCCGCAGTGCTCGACGCCGCCGACAACGACGGCCTCGCTCCCTACGAGGCCGCCTACGCGATCGCTCAGGAACGGGTGGAGCGGGCGATGGCCACCAGGCGTTGGACCTGAGCGAGCCTTCAGGGTTTGGCAGAGCGGAGCACGGCGTGGGTGCAGACGAGGCGGAAACCTGCCCGCTCGGCGTTGCGGGCCGAGGTCGACCCGGGGTCGGCGGTCACGACGGCCAGGTCGCAACCGGCGGCCCGAGCGAGCTCGAGCCGCTCGGCGATCAGCGCGCTCTGGATCCCGCCCCGGCGGTAGCCGGTCCGGGTGGCGGCACCGCCGAGAACGGCGCTGGTTCCCTGGACGAGGATGCTCGCCGCGCCGGCGGGCTCACCGTCGACACGGGCGAGCAGCGCCGTCAGACCCGGCGTAGCCGCTAGCGCCTCGTTCCACTCCTCGACCCGTTCGATCGTGGGTGGATCGTCGTAGCCGAACCCGGCGACCAGTGTGGCCGACCAGTCGTCACGGTTCGACTCCTCGACCGTCTCGATCACGGCCCGCGTCGCCCGGGGACGGGCGCTCAGCGTCGTCGTGGCGTAGATGTTGCGGAACCGGACCAGGCGATAGCCCCGGTCGGAGAGGAGCCGCACGAGCTGCGGAGCGGCGATCGACGCCAGCTCGATCTCGGTCGCCGCCGCCCGCTCGGCGTAGAAGCGCTCGACCATCTCGAGCTCATCCTCGGTGACGGCCGAGCGGAGCCCGAGAGCGAACGCCCGGTTCGAGAACAGGCCATGGCCGGTGTAGACCGCGCTACCGCCGCCCACGTCCAGCACCCCGGCCTCGGATCGGCGGATCGAGGTCGAGCGGGCGAACGAGCACCGCTCGGCGCAGATGGCAAGCCCGACCCTTACCGCCAGATCCGGATCGACGCCTGTCGCAACCACGACTCGACCTCCTGATCGCCGAACGGGGAGGAGCGGCGATGGTCCAAGTCAAGCCGGTCGCGTCTGCCGGCCCCAGGGGCCAAGGTCCTTTCAGGGGCCGATCACGGACCGGGCACGACCACGGTCGGTCCGGCGACTCGGTGGGAGAGCCACGTACTCACCGGGCGGGGCCCGAGGGACCCACCCGAGCGGCCTACGAGGAGGGCGTCGGCCGCTAGGGCGACCTCCTGGAGGACCGAGCCCGGCTTGCCCGGACGCACCTCCACCCCCACCGTCGGGCCTCCCGTCAAGCCGCCGTCGGGCCGTCGGCCCTCGCCGACGCATGCCTCGATCTGGGCCCGGGCAGTCCGCTCCATCTCTGCGTCGCCCTCGGTAACCACGACGGCCACGACCTCGCCGGATCGCTCGGCGTTGTCCAGGGCCCACCGCAGCGCACCGGCGGATGCGGCGCTGCCGTCAACGCCGACGACTATTCGGCGCAGCCTCGCCTCGGTCCACGCCCCCTCCGGGATAACCGCGACCGGAACGGTGGCGTGCTTCACGCAGTACGTGGCGACCGAACCGAGGACGAGCTCCTTCGTCACCGATCGACCACGGGAACCGACGACCAGGAGCACCGCATCGTTGGCCGCCTCGACCAGCCCGGGCCCGGCGAACTGATCGATGGCCCGGGCCCCGGCCGTGAGTGACGGATCGATGGCGTCGACCACGCTGGCCAGCCGATCGAACGCCTCCTGCCGGTATGGCTCGCCGTCGGGCTCGACGCCCCGGATGGTGCCGAGTCCGTCGGCGAACGGCCCGACGGTGAACGTCACGACCGGTTTGATCGGAGCGGTATCGGCGAAGAGCGACACGGCCCACTGCAGAGCGTGCCGAGAGCCTCTGGAGCCGTCGACCCCGACCACGACCGGTCTCCTCGCCTCAGGCATCGACCCTCACATCGCCAGCGCAACGGCGTCGCAGCCCCGCGATCATGTGGTCAGCATGAGCGACCGACCGCTTGACCCGTAGGGCCCTTCGTCACCGGGCGGGTGACCTGGCCCGGGACCTTCGCCTCTTCTCCCGCGAGGCCGGCAACGCCACAGTCCGCTCAGGGTCGGAAACGAGTGGAGTCACCATGTTCGATGGACAGTGGCGCGCTGCGGTCGAGCGCAGCGTCGATCCGGTCGGCGCTCGCCTGGCCCGGTTCGGTGTCACCGCCAACGCGCTGACGGTGAGTGGCGTGGGGGCGGCATCGGTTGCCGCTGTCCTCATCGGTCGTGGTCGCCTCGGATGGGGTGCCGTGGCGCTCGCTGTCGCCGCCGTGCCCGATCTTCTCGACGGTCCGGTGGCCAAGGCGACTGGGCCGGCGTCGTTACGAGGAGCCTTCTTCGACTCGACGGCCGACCGAGTCACCGACACACTCCTGCTGGCCGGGGTCATCTGGTATTTCATCGACGAGGATCGAGGCCACGTGGCGATGGTCCCCGTCGCCGTCATGGCTGCCTCCTGGCTCATCTCCTATCAGCGAGCCAAGGCCGAATCGCTCGGTCTCGAGGCCAAGGGCGGCGTGATGGAGCGAGCGGAACGCCTGATCACGCTCGGGATCGGGCTCATCGTCCCGGGGGCGCTCCTCCCGGTGCTCTGGCTGATGCTCGCGTTGACGCTCATCACGGCGATCCAGCGGTTCGCGCTCGTGTGGCGGCGGGCCGGTGCCGCGGAACGCCCGGCCCCGTCCTGAACCGTGACGGATGTCGTCCGCTGCCTCGGTGTTATGCGACGAGCGCCTCGATGACGTCGCGGATCGATACGACACCGCCTCGGTCTCCGAAGACGAGCACGTGGCGCACCCGATTGGCGGCCATCCTCCGAGCCACCTCGAGGACTGGCTCGTCATCCCTGGCTGTGACCAGATCGGTGGACATCACGTCGGTAGCCCACACTTCGTCGAGCTCGGCTCCGTCGTGGATCGCGCGGATGATGTCGTGCTCGCTGACGACACCGGCGACGCTGCCGTCGTCGTCGACGACGACGAAGCCGACGCCGCCCTCCACCAGGTGCCCGACGACGGCCCGCAGCGACGATCTGCCCTCGACCGAGATCACATAACGCGAGGCCAGACTACTGATCGGTTCGTCGCCGCGGCCCGCTGGATGATCCTCGGCCGGGCTCGTCGGGCTGCCCTCGTAGAGCCCGACGGTGGCACCGGCCGGGTCCTCGACGACGGCGAACCGGTGACCATCGATCTCGGTTGGAGGCACGAGAACGGTCCCTTCGGCGGTGGCCGCCCGGGTGATGGCGGCGTCGAGGTCGTCGACCGGCCAGGATGTAAGCCAGTACGCCTCGGCCCGTTCAGCCGCTCCGCCGAGGGCGTCGGCCCGACGAAAGGTGGCGACGGGTTCGCCCTCGCTGGAGGCCGTGGTCTCGGCGTCGCTGCCGGGCTCGTCGAGCTCCCACCCGAGGACAGCCCGGTAGAACGCTCGACTCCGCTCGATGTCGTTGGTGACGAGTTGGACGAGGGCCGTCCAACCTGGCTTCGTACTCGGTGTCATGGGCTACCACCTCGGTCCGGACGATCCGATCAGCATGCCAGCTCCGCACGTCGACGTTTGGGCTATCGCCACCGGGAGGCCTGAGCCGAGCTGTTCAGTACACCCAGACCGGCGCGCCGAGCGGGGCGAGGCCGGCGTCCCAGACGTAGTCCATTGCTGCGTAGGTGAGCCGCACGCATCCATGCGATGCAGGCTGCGGTGGGACCGACGTGTAGCCGTGCAGCGCGATCCCGCCGTTGAAGTACTTCGGCCGGTACAACGTTCCGAGCGGCGCATGGCGCACGCCGTCGATCTCCCGATAGATCTCATAGTCACCCGCTGGAGTGGGGGTTGCGGCTGCTCCCGTTGCGATGTCGAAGACCCAGTCGACCGCGCCCTGGTCGACGACGAGCAGGATCTGCCGGTTCAAATCGATCTCCAGCGTGCGGCCTTCGGTGCTGCGGGCCTGCGGCCGGGTCGCGGCTTCCAGCCGTTCGACGGTGACCGGATCCAGGTTGCCAGTTCGCTCGAGCCCCTCGGCCTTCTGGAAGGCGGTCACGGCGTGACTGGTCCGGGAACCGAACTGGCCGTCGACTTCGCCGAGCCAGTACCCGAGATCGCTGAGCCGCTGTTGCTGCAACGCGGTCGCCGGATCGACCGGTCCTTCGGTTGTCGATGGCCCAGTTGTCGATGGCCCAGTCGTCGATGGCCCGGTCGTCGGCAACGATGGCGTAGTCGTCCGGCCGCCGTCGGGCGACGTTGACGTCGAGCCGGCGCTCTCCTCCGGCTCTGCCGTGCACACCGGGGCTGGGGCACTGTCGGGAGCAGTCGTCGGCGATTCGGCGGCCGATTCCGCCGGCCCGGCCGGTTCATCGGTCCCGCCACACCCGGTCGCCAAACCGACGAACAGGGCGACCAGGGCGACCAGGGCGAGAGAAGTCCGCAGCGGGAGCGGACGCTGCATCGGCTCGTAGCCCATTGCACCACGATCAGCCTGGTCGAAGCCGCAGCACCAGGGCCGTTGGACCCGGGGAACATGACGTTCGTCCCTGGCCAGAACGGTCCACGACCCGCATGGTCAAGGGGAGACCGGACCGCCCGACGGTGGCCCGCGCGACGTAGCAGACTGCTGAAAGACCTGACCATGAGCGACCTGTCGACCAGGGTGCTGATCTCGATAAGCCTGGTGATCACCGGCGTCGGGGCACTCGATGCCCTCCTGGGCCGCGAATGGGACCTCCTCACCGTGTTCGGGCTCTCCGCCATCGTGCAGACAACGATCTGGCTACGGCAGCGGGCCAATCGGATCCCGGTCACGCTCCGACCCGATCTCGCCCACTGGATCGAGACCCAAGCGCAGCAGACGGGAGAGCCGTTCGACGACATCCTCGATCGAACCGTCGCCTGGCACCGCCATGGCCTGTACGAGCACCAGTGAGGAAGACCCGTCGGCCGTCGCCGAGCAGGTGAACGGGCAGGTCGAACCGGCCCTGCTGCTCGGGCTCGACCAGCCAGCGACCGCCGAGCTCGGAGGTAAGGGGCGAGCCCTGGCCGAGCTCGTGCGGCTCGGTTTTCCTGTCCCGCCGACCGGTGTCATCACGACCGTCGCCTATCGAGCGGTCGCCGCCGGCGGGCGCGTGGCCGAACTGGCGGCCAGTATCGTCGCCGGTGATGCTCCGTTGAGTGAGGAGGTCGACCGGGTGTTCGCCGACGCTCCGATCGATCCCGTTCTCGAGGGCCGGATCGTCGACCTGGCTCGTGCGGTGGGCGACGGCGGACCGATCGCCGTACGGTCGTCGGCGACGGTCGAGGACCTGCACGGCTCGTCGTTCGCCGGGCAGTACCGGTCCGTGCTCGACGTCGACTCCGGTGACCCGGCCGAAGTCCTCGACGCCGTGCGCCAGGTGTGGGCGTCGCTCTGGCACCCTGCACCTTCCGCCTACCGTCGCGCGTTCGGCATCGACGAGGCCGGCGTGGCGATGGCGGTCGTGTTCATGGCGATGATCCCGGCCGAGACGGCAGGTGTCGTCTTCACCGCCGATCCCGGAGGCTCAGCCGGCAGCCGGGTGGAGGCGGTAGAGGGGCTCGGCGAGTCGCTGGTGTCGGGCGAGCGGACCCCATCGGCGTGGGTGGTGCCTCGGCCCTTGGAGCCGAGCGACCAGGCGAGCAGCCCGCCGTCGTCGGGCCCTCCGCTGCCACCGGCCGCGGCGGAAGCGCTGGTGCTCGCTGTCGACATCGAGGAGGCGTTCGGGGCGCCTCAGGACGTGGAATGGGCGGCGGTCGGCGACGCCGTCTACGTCGTGCAGGCCCGCCCGATCACGGCGCTCGATGACAGCGACGGCTTCGACACGCCCCTCGATGATCACGAGCTCACGACCGGTGGCATCGTGGAGATGGTCCCCGGAGCCCTCCCACCCCTTCGGTGGGAGGTGAACCGCTTCATCTTGGAGGAGGCGTTCCGATCGGTGCTCGACTCGCTCGGCATCATCCGCGGACTGGCGGCCGAGGACCACCGGTTCGTGCGCCGAGTCCGGGGACGGGCGGCGATCGACTTCGACCAGCTCCGGGCGGCGGCGGCCGACCTCCCGGGGGCGGTGGAGGAGCTCGAGTACCAGTACTTCGGTGAGGTGGAAGCGGCGCCCCTACCCGACCGGCGCCGGCGATGGGGTGGTCGCCTCGCCGCGATCAGGCGGGATCTGCTGGCGCTGCGAACTCGTCGGCTGGTGATCGACCAAGCCGAGGTGCTGGTGAAAGTGACCGCCGAGCTCCGCCGCCGCAAGCCCCTGCTCACCGATTCCGACGATCGAGAGATGTTGGCCTACAGCCGCCGGCTGGTCGACCTCAGCGCTCGGGGCCTGGCCGCCGAGCTGGGGGTTGCCGCCGCCGCTGCCGGCGCCTACGGCCGGCTGGAGGGGCTCCTCGGTCGCTACCTCGAAGTGGCCGAGGCGGCGCGAGCGGTCCAATCGGTCACCGCGGTCGCGGTCAGCGCCGATCGGACGCCATCGTCGTCGGCGGCGGTCTTCGCCGGACCGACCTGGACCGAGCGGCGCCTCACCCCTCCAACCGGCACCGCCGGCGCACGGAGGCCGAGCGCCGACCAGCTGGCAGCGCTCGAGCGCAGGCTCACCTCCATCCCCGGATGGACCCGACGCAGGATCCTGACCGGCCAGATCATCGACGTTCGGTTGCGCGTGATACGGCGGGCCGTGGCCGATCTCGTCGAGCAGCTTCACAGGCGGGAGGCGGCGAAGGCCGCCGTGCTCGAGCTCGGCGGCGAGCTCCGGCGCGTCCACCTGGAGCTCGGGGCCAGGCTCGTCGAGCGTGACTTGCTCGACCGGGCGGTCGACGTAGAGCTGCTCAGCTCCGCCGAGCTGGCTGCGGCCTGCCACGGCGACCCCGTCGTCGGTCGCGACGTCATCCGTCGCCGTCACAATTGGATGAGCCGCTACGAGGCCGAAGGGGCGCTTCCCACTCGTTTCGTCGGTGTGCCCGACCGCGCCCCAACTCCGTTGCCCGAGGGCGACGAGCTGACCGGCTGGGGCGCCAGCCCCGGACGGTCGCGGGGTCGAGCCCGAGTGGTGCGGGATCCGACCGACGCCCTGGACATGGGCGAGGTCATCGTGGCCGAGGCGACCGACGCCTCCTATTCACCGATGTTCGTCCGGGCCGGCGGCATCGTCGTCGAGCGGGGCGGCCCCTTGTCGCACGCGGCCATCCTCGCCCGTGAGCTCGGCCTGCCGTGCGTCATGAACGTACCCGGTGCTACCGGTCGCCTCGACGGCCGGCTCGTGTCGGTCGACGGCGACCGAGGCATCGTCGTCATCGAGGCCGAGGAAGGTGACCGGTGAGCGACCGAGACCACCTTGCCGGCTCTGGCCCCGCAGGTCGCCCACCGGCGTCGGTCGAGGTGCTCGACGACGTCGACGTCAACCGCCTGATGGTCTTCGTACCTGCGATCATGAGCGTTGGCCTCTTCTTCTCGCTGGTGGTACTCGTTCGAGATCTCATTCGGTGGACGGGCGGCCGGTCCCGGGATCGCCGGACCGCGATCGAAGCGGCCGCCGTCGTCAACCAGCTGCTCGACGAGGGCGAGCCCGAAGCTGAAACGATGGGAATCCTGTCCCGCCCGGCGTACCTCGTCAGCGCGCTCGTTCTGGTCGGTGGGGCGGCCTACATCGCCATCGGGTCGACGGCCAACTTCCTGCGCGACGGTGGCTACGTGAGCGATATCGGCTGGCTCCTGGCGCTCTCGCTCGGCCTGGCGGTGATGCTCGGGTTCCTCGGTGCGGTTGCGCTTGCCGTCTTCTGGTCCTGGCCGAGGCCGGCCTCGTGGACGCTGGGTGCCCTGCGAGCTGCACCGCTCACGGTCAATCCCACTCGACCCGGGGCCGGGCCGAGCTGGTCGCTCGGCGCCGCCACGCTCCTAGCCGGCCTGGCGACCGGGGTGGTGACGCTGCTCGTCGGTTCGGGGCGCAGCATCGCGGCCGAGATCGACGAGCCGATCTCCCAGTGGATCGTGGAGGCGTCGTGGATCGATCGGCTCACGATCATCGATCTCTATGGACGAACGACCATCTCTATCGTCTTCGTCATGGTCATCGGCCTCTCGGCGTTCCGGTGCCGAGTGATGGCGCTCGTCTACCCGGTGGCGCTCGTGGCGAGCTTGCTCGCCACCGCCTTCCTCCGAGAGCTCGTCGAACGACCCCGGCCCACCGTCTACGACGACTTCGACTCGTTTCCGAGCGGCCACATGGTGCAGGCCGTGTTCATCGCCGGGCTCGTGCCGCTCGCCCTCGGTGTACTCCTACTCGATCGCCGCGTCGCGACGCTGAGTCGTGCTGTCCTGGCGATCGCCGTCGTGGCCACCGGACTGTACCGCGTCCACCAGCAGAACCATTGGCCGCTCGACTCCCTGGCCGGGGTGACCCTCGGGTTGACGGTGGTGCTCGGAGTCAACTGGGCCATGGAGCAACGGAGCTGGCATCGCCAGTGCTCGTCGTGCCCGTGGTCGGACAATCCTGGGCACATCCCCTGGCAGCGGCGGATCTTCGCGCTCCCGCCCCCGGCTGCCGAGCGGCTCGGGTGGGCCGGCGCACTGCTGGCCCTGGCGGCCGCCGCGATCTTGGCTGTGATGACGGTCACCGTCGGCCTCCCGACCGACCCGGAAGGCTATGGATTCGGTTCGGTCATCTCCCGGCCGGTGCAGCTCGGCCTGGCGTCGCTCATGGCCATCGCCGGCGGAGTCGCATTCCGCTGGAGAGCGTCGGGTGCGTTCCTGATGGCGGTGGCGGCGTGCGGTCTTGGCTTGTTCGCCTCCGTTCAGTACCGGCCCGAGGCGGCGATCTCGTTGGCCGCCCTCCTCCTCATACCTGCGGTGGTGACCTGGTTGGCCTGGCAACCGACCGAGACCCTGGCCAGCATCATCGCTCTGGCCGTCGTGACCACGACTGCGCTGTCGGGCACGGCCTTCGGGGCCACCCGCATCTACGACCACTACTTCGGGCCAACCCATCCGACCTCGGCTGCTCCCGACCGGTCCGACATCGACGGTCGGTGGTTCTGGCTCGGCAACGTCGACCCGCATTCGGCGACTGTCGTTGCCGGTGGGAACGACCCGGACGAGACCGTGGAGCTGGTCTGGTGGACCGACGAGCGGACGGCGACGATCGAGGCCCGAGCCGACCGCCTCGGGCTCGCCCGGTTCGTCATCGATGATCTCGACCCGGGCGAAGACGTCAGCTATCGGGTCGACGAGCGTGACGACGCGGGCGATGACGACAATGATGACGAGCCAGGCCGTCGGGCCGACGGCACGTTGACCACCCCCCTGGAGGGTCCACAGGACCTGATCGTCGTGGCCGGCTCGTGCGCCCGCTCGGGCTCGAACGGGGCCGTCTTCGATGCAATCGTGGCGGAGGAGCCGGATCTCTATCTCGCGCTCGGCGACCTCCACTACGCGAACCTGGAATCGACCTCACCGGCCGATCACGTCGCCCAGTACGGCCGGGCCCTCGGACAGCCCGGGCAGGCAGCGTTGTTCGGCTCGGTCCCGAGCGCCTACGTGTGGGATGATCACGACTACGGCCCGAACAACGGTGATCACTTCTCACCGAGCCGACTCGCGGTGTCGGAGGCCTACCGGCGAGCCGTGCCCCACTACGGGGCGAGCCCCGACCCCGACACGCCGATCGCTCAGGCCTTCACGGTCGGTCGTGTGCGGTTCGTGTTGAGCGACACCCGCTCGGAGCGGACCGCGGAGACGATGCTCGGTGAGGATCAGCTGGCGTGGCTGATCGACGAGCTGATCTCCGCCTCGCGGACCCACGCTCTCGTCGTCTGGGCCAACCCGACGCCGTGGATCTCGGCCGGTGGCCCGGACGATTGGAGCGGCTACGCCAGCGAACGAACGACGATCGCCGACGCCCTGGCCGACGCCGGGGTCGACGATGTGATCATGGTCAGCGGTGACGCCCACATGGTCGCGATCGACGACGGGACGAACAGCGGCTACGCCACCGATGGAACCCCGGGCTTCCCGGTTCTCCACGCCGGCGCACTCGACCGACCCGGCTCGTTGAAGGGCGGCCCCTACTCCCACGGCGCCTTCCCCGGCGCCGGGCAGTACGGCAAGCTCGAGATCTCCGACGACGGGGGCGACGTCATCACCGTGCGGCTCAGCGGTCGAACCTGGGACGGCCAGGAGCTGACCAGCCTGACGGTCGAGGTGGCTGCCTAAGTGCCGTCGCTGGCATCCTCTGCCGACGTTCCCTGGTCGCTGACCACCGAGGAGATGACCTCCGGGCTCGCCAATCCGGTGGTCTACCTCCTGTTGGTCGCCGTTGTGGTGTCGCTCGGCGCGTGGGTGGCCGAGGGGCGGGAGGGCCGTTCCATGAGCCCTTCGGCACGACCCGACCGTCCGCCGATCGACGCCACGCCACCGGCTCGACGGAGGTGAGGACATGACCGACGATGCCGCCACCGAGGGCGCTGACCGAGGCGAGAGCTGCTCCGTCTGCGACGAGACGCTCGACCTGGGCGACGGCCGCCAGTTGACCATCAGGCACAGCTCCTCGGCCGACGCCGCCGGGCTGGAGGCGCTCTATGGC
Organism: Acidimicrobiia bacterium; assembly: GCA_029861725.1. GTDB lineage: Bacteria > Actinomycetota > Acidimicrobiia > Acidimicrobiales > SZUA-35 > CADEDH01. The sequence continues at coordinate 12,032 of JAOTYQ010000027.1, forward strand.
CGGCTGAGCCCCGACGATCTGCGCCGCCGGTTCTTCGCCGGGGGGCTCCCTCCCGCGATGTTCTTCGATCGGTGGGCGTCGATCGAGGAGCGCGGCGGGTTCGGGTTGGTCGCTGAGCTGACCGACAGCGGCGAGTCCCGGCTCGTCGGCGAGGCAGGCTACGCACCGACGCCGGACGACCGAGCCGGCGGCGAGCTTGGCATCGCTGTCGCTCCGGGCTTCCGAGGCTGGCTGGGCCCGTGGCTTCTCGACAGCCTGCTGCGCCATGCCAGCGAGCGAGAGGTGGAGACCCTCCAGGCCATGGTGCTCATCGAGAACAAGGCCATGATGGCCCTGCTGGCGAAGCGGGGCTTGGCCATAGTCGGCCATCCCGACTGGAGCACCGTCCAGATCGTGTTCGCCACCGATGGCTCCGTCCCGACCTGGGGTCCCGACCGCGCCCGGCCCCGGGTCCTCGTCGAGACGGATCGCTCACGCTGGCGGGGAGAGGACGCCCTGACCCGGGCCGGGTTCGACCTCTTGGTGTGCGACGGGCTCTACCGCGAAGGGCAGCGATGCCCGGTCCTGCACGGGGAGACGTGCCCGCTGGTCGGAGAGGCCGACGCCGTCATCGTCGACCTACCCGACGACGACGCAGCGGCCGAGCTCGTCCACTCCGAGCAGCTCGTCCACCCCGGTGCGCGCTTCATCGCCGCCCGGCGACCGCATGCGGACGCCGCCGAGCGAGGCAGCGGGCGCCTGACGCCCGACGAGATCCTCGATGAGATCGAGGATCTGCTCGACCGCGATGATCCCGCACGGTCCGACCGCCCCGACCGGGGTGAATGACCTTGGACCCTGCCGGCATGGCTGGCCCGCTGCGACCATCACTCCACGCAGATGCAGGACGCAGCGGACCGCAACGAGGAGCGCTCAGTGGGTGAGAACGACGGATACATGGTCGTGGGGCTCGACGGGTCGTCCGGGTCGGCCCGGGCGCTTCGCTGGGCCCAGGCCCATGTCGAGGTGTTCGGCACGATCCAGCCGGTGGCCTCATGGCAGTACCCGTGGTGGGCGATGACCCCGACCGCACCCGGTTCGCCGCTGCCGCCCTCGGACTCGGAGTTCCACGATGACGCCGAGCGGAAGCTCACGCAGATGGTGGAGCGGGTCCCGCCAGCAGACCTACGGGAACCGCTGGTGGTTCACGGCCCGGCCGGTCAGACCCTGGTCGACCTCGGGAGAGACGCCGCCCTGATCGTCGTCGGCTCGAGAGGTCGAGGGGTAGTGGCGGCAGGGGTGCTTGGCTCGGTCGGTCTGCACTGCGTCAACCATGCCACCGTCCCGGTCGCGGTGGTCCCCGCCGACGCAGAGGTGGGATCCCGCTTCGCAACCGTCGTCGTCGGTGTCGACGGCTCAGACCACGCCGTCGATGCTCTGGCCTTTGTGCTCCGGCACGCAACGGCCGACACCGACATCGAGGTCGTCTATGCCTGGAACCCGGAGGCGAGCACGGTTGCCGGCGTCGCCAGTGTCGCCCGCGAGGAGCTGGCAGCCCAGGCGGAGGGCCTGGCGACCGAGACCGTGGAGAAGGCCCGCACTGCAGCGGGCGGCACCGACGTCGTCGTACGAGTCGTGGCTCCGACCGGTGATCCTCGAACGATGCTCCGCGAAGCGGCCGCCGATGCCGACCTGCTGGTCGTCGGGGCCCGGGGCCGACAGCGGGTCGCGTATCTGTTGCTCGGTTCGGTGGCGAGCGCGCTCACCAACAACCCCCCGACGACCACGATCGTGGTCAGGTGACCAACGTGGGCGAACCCACCGTGACGAGCGGGAGCAGCTCCTCGACCACGCTCGCGGTGCACAGCCCGCTGCCGGGGGTCATCACCGCTGCCGAGCCGGCCGCGATCCCGAGCTTCGCCGCCGAGAGCAGATCCTGACCCTGGCACAGACCGGTAGCCAGGCCACCGACCATCGAGTCGCCGGCCCCGACCGCGCTGGCGACCTGCACCGTTGGCGGGCGGAGTCGGACGGTTGGCTCGTCCGACCTCAACAGGAACGCACCTCCGGCCCCGATCGACACGAGCAGGGCCCCGACGCTCGACGAGTCGAGCACCTCCTCGGCTGCGGTCAGCACATCGGTCTCGGTCAGGAGTTGGCGGCCGACGACGGCGGCCAACTCGCGGGCGCTCGGTTTGATCACCGTGGCGGCGGTGCCGAGCGCGTGTTGCAGGGCCGGACCCGAGGTGTCGACGATGACCGGCGCCGCGATCACGCTGCCCACCAGCGCCACGAGTGCCTCCGCCGCCAGGCCGGGTGGCAAGCTGCCGGAGAACACCACGCAACCGATCGACGGGTCGGCGTCGAGCGCGACCCCCACCGCGTCGACCACCTCGGCCCCGACCGACGGTCCGGGCAGCACGAAGCGGTACTGACGGCCGCTCGAGCGCTCGGTGACGCTCAGGCTCTGCCGGGTCTCGCCGGCAACCCGAATCGGCGTCATCGGCAGACCCTCGCCAGCCGCGAGGTCGATCACCTGCTCACCGCTCGCTCCCCCGGCCACAACCACGGCCCTGACCGACACCCCGAGCCTGCTCGCCACCCGGGCGACGTTCACTCCTCCCCCGCCCGGTTCTCGCGTCGCCCGCTCGCATCGCAGCTTGTGATCGGGCACGACGACCTCGACCGACGTCGAAACGTCGAGTGCCGGGTTCAGCGTCACCGTGACCAGGGAGGCAGGGGGTCTGGGGTCGTGGTCGCTCATGACCTGAAGGTACCGTCAGCGGAGAGAGGCGCCGCCGCCCCAGGTACTCGTCCCGGCCCGGTTCGCGGCCGCCAATGGCGGCGTCGTCAGATCCCCATGCCGCTGAGGTAGTAGCTGACGTCGTTTATCGCCCTGATCAGGCTGGGGTGATCGGTCTCGAACCGCTCGACCGCGTCGACGAGACGGTGGCCGAGATTCCGTCGTGCCCGATCCGAGCCGGGTTGGACCAGCTGCTGATCGGCCGCTTCCCGGAGCTCGTCGAGGTCTTGCGACCGCTCCCGATCGATGACCTCGATGAGCTGTTCCAGCGACGACCGGAATCCGACTTCCTCCGACCCGGGGGTCACAACGACAGTCGGAACGACGAGAACCGGCCGCGACGCAGTTCGCAGCAGGGCCGACGCCGTGCTCCCGAGTACGAGGCGATGAGCAGCCGGGTGACGCCGGCCGACGACGACGATCATGGCAGCGTCGAGACGGTCCGCCTCCGAGAGGATGAGCTCGATCGTCGGGCCTTTCGCGAGGTGCGGCGTAGCCGTGATCCCGAGCTCGTCGAAGCGTCGCGCATACTCGTCGAGCTGCTGGCGGCGGGCTTCGAGCTCGCGCTGACGGTCGTCGTCGCCGACCGATGGGGCAAGGGCGGGCCCTTCGTGAGCAGGTTCGGGAGTGGCGACGTGCAACAACTCGACCTGCCATCCGCTGGCCGCGGCGAGCATCACGACCGGTTCCAGCTCGGGCCAGTCGGTCGTGTGGTCGACGGCGACGAGTACGCCTCCGGGGCCGGTCACCGGGTCGGCCCCGGCGTGGGGGTCGGCTCGTCGAGTGCCTTCAAGCTGGCGGCGATGTCGGCGGTCCAGGCCTCGATCTCGTCCCACTCCCGGTAGTCACCGTCCTCGGCCCCGACCCAGCGAGCGACGAACCGCTCGGGTCGGCTGAGCCGGTCGAGCTCGAGTCGCCCGCTGAACACGCGGTGCTCCTTCGCTGCGGTCGCCGCGATGAGGTGCTCGACGACGTCGGCGTGAATCGGCTCAGCTGGCTTTGCCGGACCGAGCGGCCCACTGCTGAAGAGCCAGGTCGGCTTGCGACGCAGGCCTTCCTGGTGGTCGTCAACGAACCGCTTGGCCGCCGGAAGCCAGGAGCCCATGTACAGCGCGCTCCCGATCACGAAGCCAGCGTAGGGCTCGAGATCGTGGATGTCAGCGGGTTGGGTCACGTCGACGTCGATGCCGTTCCCCCGCAGGACGCCGGCGATGGCGCGACCGATCTCGGCGGTTCCCCCGTGCCGGCTTGCTGGACTCACCAAGATGCGCACGAGACGCTCCTCTCCGTACCTGTCGCTGCCTCGGGTCGACCGTCGGCCGGCCCGATATCTGCCTGCTGTGATGTTCGACGATGCCACATGCACTGTCTCGGGTCGAAGGTCCTGACGGCCGGTGACCTTAGGCCCTTTCCGACAGGCGGTCCGCCATGGCGTAGTAGCAATCGTGGAACGCTATGCCGAGTTGCAGGCTGGATTCCTGTGGGAAAGAGCGCGCACCGAGCTCGCCGGTCTCCCCCACGGGCGCGGCCTGAACATCGCCTACGAGGCGGTCGACCGCCACTGTCACGAAGGTCGGGGCGCTCAGGTCGCCATCCGCTGGCACCCGAAGCGGGACGATCCGATCGATCTGAGCTTCGACGATCTGGCCCGCGGTTCGAGTCGGTTCGCCAACGCCCTGGCCGAGCTCGGCCACGTCGGGGGCCACGGCGTGGCCACGCTCGCCGGGCGCACCCCCGAGCTGTACCTCGCCGCCCTCGGGACCCTGAAGAGCGGCGGTGTCTTCACACCGTTGTTCGCGGCCTTCGGCCCCGACCCGGTCGCGATGCGGCTCGATCTGGGCCGCATCGCCGTGCTGGTGACGACGGCGAACCACTATCGGCGGAAGGTCCTGTCGAAGCGGTCCGAGCTTCCGTTCCTCCGTCATGTCCTCCTCATCGACGGCGGGGCGGGTGAGTTCGACGATCCTACGGTGCTCGATCTCGAACCGGCCATGGCGGCGGCCGCCGACCGCTTCGAGATCGGCCCGACCGACCCCGAGGACCGGGCGTTGCTCCACTTCACGAGCGGTACGACCGGGACGCCGAAGGGGGTCATCCACGTCCACGAAGCCGTCGTCGCCCACGCCGCCACCGGTCGGATCGTGCTCGACTTCGGTCCCGACGACACCTTCTGGTGCACGGCCGATCCGGGATGGGTGACCGGGACGTCGTACGGGATCGTCTCGCCGCTGGTCAACGGCGTGAGGAGCATCGTCGACGAGGCCGAGTTCGACGCAGAGCGCTGGTATCGCATCCTGCAGGACGAGCGGGTCGATGTCTTCTACACCGCGCCAACCGCTCTCCGCATGCTGCAACGGGCAGGAGCCGACTTGGCGGCGACGTTCGACCTGTCCTCGCTTCGACTCGTTGCCAGCGTCGGCGAGCCGCTCGACCCTGAGAGCCTCGCCTGGGCTCAGGACGTGTTCGACGTTCCGGTGCTCGACACCTGGTGGCAGACCGAGACCGGCGGCATCATGATCGCCAACTACCTGACCGAGCCGGTGAGGCCGGGGTCGATGGGTCGGCCACTTCCTGGCATCACCGCCGGGCTACTCAAGCTCGACGCCGATGGTGCGGTCGAGCTCGACGAGCGGGGTGAGCCGATCGAGATCGAGGCTGCCGGCGACATCGGTGAGCTCGCGCTCGAGTCGGGCTGGCCATCGATGTTCCGCGGCTATCTCGACCAGGAGGACCGTTACCAGCGTTCGTTCGCCGGACGCTGGTACCGGACCGGCGACCTCGCCCGCTTCGACGAGGACGGGTATTGGTGGTTCGTCGGCCGCAACGACGATCTGATCAAGTCGGCAGGTCACCTCATCGGCCCGTTCGAGGTCGAGTCGGCGCTCACGGAGCACCCGGCGGTGGTCGAGGCGGGGGTCATCGGCAAGCCGGATCCGACGATCGGCGCCGTCATCAAGGCATTCGTCGTGCTCACCGGTGACTACGAGCCGACCGATGAGCTGCGTCGGAAGCTGATTGGCCACGCCCGCAAGCGGCTTGGACCGGCCGTCGCCCCGCGGGAGATCGACTTCGTCACCGATCTCCCCCATACACGGAGCGGCAAGATCATGCGACGACTCCTGAAGGCCCGCGAGCTCGGCCTCGACGAAGGTGACCTGTCGACCCTCGAAGCGCCGATCGCAGGCCAGTCGTCCGGGGAGGAAACCGTGGGGCGGAGCCGATGATCGACGAGCGGGTTCGGCCGTTGGCCGACATGATCAGGATTCGGGTGTTCGAGGAGCGGTGTGCCGAGCTCTATGGCCAGTCGAAGATCCGGGGCTTCCTGCACCTCTACATCGGCGAGGAGGCGGTTGCGGCCGGTATCATCCCCCAGCTCGACGCCGACGACGCCATCCTCGCGACCTACCGCGAGCACGGCCATGCATTGCTCCGGGGCGTCCAGGCGGGTCGCATCATGGCGGAGATGTACGGCAAGGCGGCGGGCTGCTCCGGAGGGCGGGGCGGCTCGATGCACCTCTTCGATGCGGCCACGCGCTTCTACGGCGGCAACGCCATCGTCGGTGGGCACCTGCCGCTCGCCACTGGCCTGGCGCTCGCTGACAAGCTGTCGGGCAGACGGGGGCGGGTCACGGCGTGCTTCTTCGGCGAAGGCGCCGTCGCCGAGGGTGAGTTCCACGAGGCGATGAACCTGGCTGCGCTCTGGGAGCTGCCGGTGCTGTTCTGCTGTGAGAACAACACGTACGCGATGGGCACATCGCTCGCAACGAGCGAGTCGCAAACCGACCTGGCGCTCAAAGCGAGCAGCTATCAGATGCCGGCGTGGGCCATCGACGCGATGGATGTCGAGGCCACGCAACGGGGAGCAGCCAAAGCCCTCGCTACGATCCGTGGCGGCGGCGGGCCCGTGTTCCTCGAACTGCGCACCTATCGGTTCCGGGCCCACTCGATGTTCGATCCCGAGCTCTACCGGGGCAAGGACGAGGTCGAGGAGTGGAAGAGCCGGGATCCGATCGAGGCCTACGGGCGCCGGCTCATCGCCGAGGGCGTGATCACCAACGACGGGATCGACGAGCTGTGGCAAGCCGCCGGTGACGAGGTCGACGAGGCCGTCGACTACGCCGAGTCCGCCGCGTTCGAGCCGGTCGAGACCCTGACCCGCCACGTCACGGGCGACGTCACCGACGAGGTCGGCGGTAACGGCGCAGTACCATCGAGCGGAGCAGTGCGATGACCAGCAACACCGACGACGGCGAGATCAGCTATCGGGAAGCGATGCGCGAGGCCCTCCGGGAGGCGCTCGCCAGCGACGATCGCGTCTTCGTGATGGGCGAGGACGTCGCAGACTACGGCGGGACGTATGCCGTGACCCGGAGCCTGCACTCGGAGTTCGGCCGTGAGCGGGTTCGCAACACCCCGTTGTCGGAGTCGGGCTTCGTAGGGGCCGGGATCGGAGCTGCGCTCGGCGGCATGCTCCCCATCGTCGAGATCATGACCGTGAACTTCAGCCTTCTGGCCCTCGACCAGATCGTCAACACGGCAGCGACGTTCCGCCACATGTCCGGCGGCCAGCTCTCCGTGCCGATCGTCATCCGCCTGGCCACTGGCGCTGGCCGCCAGCTGGCGGCCCAGCACTCGCACAGCCTCGAAGGCTGGTACGCCCACGTGCCCGGTCTCAAAGTGGTCGCCCCCGCCACGGTGGCCGATGCTCGCTGGATGCTCTCGGCGGCCCTGGCCGATCCCGATCCGGTCCTACTGTTCGAGCACACCGGCCTCTACGCCACGAAGGGCGAGACCGGCTCGGGCCCGGTCTCACTCGAAGGGGCCGCGGTCCGCCGGCCGGGGGCGGACGTGACCATGATCGCCTCGGCCGGGATGGTTCCCAAGGCTCTCGACGCTGCCGACCAGTTGGAGCTCGCAGGCATCGACGCTGAAGTCATCGATCTCCGGTCCCTCCGGCCGCTCGATCGCCCGACCCTCGCCGAGTCGGTCGGGCGGACCCACCGGGCTGTCGTGATCGACGAGGGATGGCGCTCGGTCGGTTACTCGGCCGAGGTGGCGGCATCGATCAACGAGGACTGCTTCTACACCCTCGACGCCCCAGTGGGCCGAGTGGCCACGGTCGAGGTGCCGATCCCCTACCCGAAGCACCTGGAAGAGGCTGCGATCCCCCAGGTGGCCGACATCGTCGCCGCCACGAGTGCGATCGTGAAAGGAGTCGCAGTCGATGCCTGAGGCGGACGCCGAGCCGATCGCCCGCGACGTCGCCGACGGCGACGATCACTGGGACTTCCTGCTGCCCTCGCTCGGTGCCGACATGGAGGCCGGGACGGTGCTCGAGTGGTACGTCGGGCCTGGAGAGCAGCTCGCTCGCGGTGACCTCGTGGCACTGGTCGCGACCGAGAAAGCCGACATCGACGTCGAGATCTGGCAGGACGGCGTGGTGGTCGACCACCTGGTCGAGATCGGCCGCGAGGTCCCCGTGGGGACCCCGCTGCTCCGGCTGGCCGGTTCGGCCGTCAGCGGCGACGGCCGCGCCGACCGGCCACCGACGATCGTCGCTGAACCACCGCCCGAGCGCGCTGGCCGCCCCGCCGCCGGAGAGAGCCCGCTTCCCCCGGTCACTGAACGAGCGGTCGTCGAGCCGGCCACTCCACGACCGGCGGCCCGTCGGTCAGCCGGCTCCGAGGTCGCCGCCTCACCACTGGCGAGGACGTTGGCCGCCGAGCGCGGGATCGATCTCCGGCAGCTTGCAGGCACGGGACCGGGTGGTGCCATCCTCGCCCGGGATGTCGAATCGGCCCCTGAAGTCCGGACTCCCGACCTCGACCTCGCCCCCGAAGCCGGCACACCCGTTGCACCAACCGCCGAGCTCGGCCCCGACGCGGCCGCATCGGCGGATGACCGCAACGCCCGCATGCGGCGGATGATCGCGGAACGCATGGCGAAGGCGAATCGCGAGATACCCCACTACCACCTCGAGACCGACGTCGACCTCGGCGGCGCCCTGCAGTGGCTGGAGCGGCACAATCGAGGGCTGGGAGTGGCCGAGCGCGTCCTGCCCGCCGCGCTGTTCCTGAAAGCGACCGCGGCCGCCGTCGCCGCCGTTCCCGAGCTGAACGGCTTCTGGGTCAACGACCGTTTCCAGCCCGCCGATGGTGTCGACATCGCCGTGGCCGTCTCGTTGCGGAAGGGCGGTCTCGTCACCCCGATGATTCGCGAGGTCGACACCAAGACTCCCGCCGAGATCATGGTCGAGCTGAAGCAGCTCGTCGAGGGTGCGAGGCGGGGTGCGCTCCGCAGCAGCTGGATGACCGGCGTCGGCATCACGGTAACCAGCCTCGGCGACCAGGGAGTCGAA
>JAOTYQ010000405.1 GCA_029861725.1 Acidimicrobiia bacterium
TCGTCGGATGGGCGAGCGTGGACTGCCGAACCTGGGTGACGTCGAGCTCCGCACGATCGAGCAGCTCGGCTTCGGCTTCGACGTCGAGCTCGCTGAGGGTGGACGTGGTCGCTTCCGTCATCGTGCCGCTCATGGTAAATGTGGGGCCCCGACCCCACAATCCCCGAGCCTTCCCTGTCACCGTGAGTCTGTACTACGTCCAGAAGTTCCTCTACGAGCTCAACCGCGATGAGCGGCTGCAGGCCGAGTACCGGGCCGACCGTCGGAGGGTGCTCGCTCCCTACGAGCTAACCGAGGAGGAGGCCGACGCCCTCGTCGCTCCCGACATCGGCCTGCTGTTCCACCTCGGGGTCAACGGTCAGATCCTGATGCACTTCGCCGCCCTCCACCAGATCGAGTGGGCCGACTACCTGCAGCGCATGCGGGACGGGATCGCCGAGCACGGACCGGTCCGTGAGGGCGTCTACGCCATGACCGGCTACGAGGGGGTCGATGCCCACGCCGCCACTATCGGGCAGCGAGCCGGCGATTCCGGAACGACCGAGGACCGGTGACATGACTCTGGTCTACGCAGGGGTCTGCAGTCACGCCCCCGGCATTCGAGGCCGGGCCGACCAGGCCGATCCGGACGTGCGGGACCGGTTCTACGTCGCGTTCGACGACATGCGCCGCACCATCGAAGCCAGCGGGGCGGAGGCCCTGATCGTCGTCGCGGCCGAGCACTTCGCCAACTTCTTCATGGACAACATGCCGAGCTTCGCCATCGGCATGGCCGACTTCTACGACGGTCCGATCGAGGACTCGGGCTGGCTCGGGATCGACAAGTTCCGGGCCCCCGGCGCTCGCGACCTGTCGCACCGGCTCATCACCGAGGTGATGGAGACGGTCGATGTGGCCTACGCCGAGGAGTGGAAGTTCGATCACGGCATCGCCGTGCCGCTCAGCTTCCTGACCCCCGAGTACGACCTGCCGATCGTCCCGGTCAACATCAACTGCCAAGGGCCGCCCCTCACGCCGCTCCATCGGTCGTGGGCTCTGGGCCAGGCGCTCCGCCGGGCGGCCGACGCCGTCCCCGAGCGCCTTGCCTTGATCGGGACGGGCGGCATCAGTCACTGGCCGGCCACTCCCGATTCCGGGAAGATCAACGAGGAGTGGGATCGCCTGCTGCTCGACCGGTGGTGTCGCAACGATCGCGACGCCCTCCTCGCCTACGACGATCTGACCGTCTACGCCGAGGCCGGGCAGGGCGGGTTCGAGATTCGCACCTTCATCGCCGTCAGCGGGGCGGCGGAGGGGGCGACGGGATCGGTGCACTTCTACGCCCCGATCCCGATCTTCGCCGTCGGCTGCACGATCGCGTCTTACGACCTCGGCGTCCCGGTCCCCGTCACCGCCGCCAGCTCCTGAGCCGAATCGCTCCGCCTCGAGCCGGGTTACTACGCTCAGCGGGATGACCCGAGAGGACTTCCGCCACGAGGGAACGAGGGCGCTGCGGGAGCGGGCGCTCGAGCTCCCTCGCGTCGCCGAGGGCGACTCGTGCGTCAAGCGAGCCTTCAAGGCCCGGACGAAGGGCTTCCTGTACCTCGGCGAGACCGACGGCACCTACAACGTGATGCTCAAAGTGGGTGACTCTCTCGATGCGGTGCGCACGTTCTGCGCCGACCGGCCCGAGGATCGCTCGGTCGGTTCGACGAACTGGGTGACGCTGCACTTCGGCTCCGACGAGGCACCGCCACCAGTGCTGTCGGACTGGATCGAGGAGAGCTACCGGCTCCTGGCCCCGAAGAAGCTGGTCGCTGAGCTCGAGGCCGGCGACGGCGGCTGAGCTCGGGCAACCGTCGGGCTGACGGCGAGCGAGACGCTGCTCTACGCTGCTCGTCATGGCACCCCTGACGTTTCTCGCTCCTGTCGCCCCCACCCGGGTGGAGGAACGACCGCTGGCCGGCCGCCTCGACGAGCTCGCGGGAAAGCGGATCGCGCTCCTCGACAACCAGAAGGCCAACGCAGGAGCGCTGCTCGATGCGGTCGGGGCCGAGCTCATCCGCCGCCGTCCCGACATCGAGATCACCGTCGAGCGCAAGATCGCCACGTCGCCCTCGCCGGCGGAGGTGATGGCCCGCCTCCGCACCGTCGACGCCGTCGTGCTCGCCATCGCCGATTGAGGCAGCTGCACGTCGTGGAGTGTCCACGACTCTGTCGAGCTCGAAGCGGCCGGGGTGGCCACCGCCGTCGTGTGCAGTGATGAGTTCGGTCCGCTCGGTCGGGCCGAGGCCGAGGTGCTCGGCGCTCCCGGCCTGCCGCTGGTCCCGATCCCTCACCCGCTCGCCGACAACCGACCGGAGCTGGTGCGGGCCAAGGCCGACGCCATCGTCGACGAGGTGGTCGCTGCGCTGACCGGCGACGCAGCCGAGGTTGCCGAGCGGCATCGCCATCGCTTCGTCAGGCTGACCCAGCGGCGGCTGGCCGGCGGTGAGCTGTGCCTCGACGACGCCTGCGCGATCGACCTCGCGCTCACACCGGCTGCCGATTGACCGCTGACCGATGACCGCCGAGCTGATCGAGCTGGCCGAGGCCGACCAGGAGCGCTTCGACGACTACCTGGAGGAGATGGGCTGGGGCGACGGGCTCCCCGCCGTCGCCCCCACCCCGCAACGAGTCGAGGCGATGCTGGCCGGGACCGGGCGGTCCGCCGGCGACGAGCTCGGAGCGATGGCCCCCCGCCAGGGCGTGGCAACCGTCGAGCACGTGGCGATCAACGCGGTGATGGCCGGCTGCCGGCCGCCCCACCTCCCGGTGATCCTGGCCGCGATCGAGGCCGTGCTCGATCCCGGGTTCAACCTCTTCGCGGTGCAGGCGACCACCCATCCGTGTGCGCCGCTGCTCATCGTCAACGGTCCGATCACCGCCGAGCTCGGCATCAACGCTCGCTATGGCGCGTTCGGCCCCGGAGTGCGGGCCAACGCGACGATCGGGCGAGCGATGCGGTTCGCCCTGTTGAACATCGGCGGTGCCGCTCCCGGTGTGCTCGACCGGTCGACACAAGGAGCGCCTTCGAAGTACTCGTTCTGTGTCGCCGAGAACGAGGTCGAGAGCCCGTGGGATCCGCTGCACGTGGAGCGAGGGTTCGGCCCCGAGGAGTCGACCGTGACCGTCGTTGGATGCGAGGGCCCCCACAACATCAACGACCACGTATCGGCCGAAGCCGATGGGGTCCTGGCCACCGTCGCCGGGTCGCTGGCCAACATGGGCTCGAACAACGCTTACCTCCACGGCGGTCCGGTGCTCGCGTTCGGGCCGGAGCACGCCGCGATAGTGGCGGCCGCCGGCCACTCGAAGGACGATGTCCGCCGCCACGTGTTCGAAGAGGCACGGATCCCCCGCCAGATCTGGGAGCGGGGCGGCATGGCGAAGATGACCGATGACCCGTTCGCCGACCAGCAGCTGGTGCCGATCATCTCCCGCCCCGACGACCTCATCGTCATCGTGCTCGGCGGTTTCGGGCGCCACTCGTCGTGGCTGCCGACGTTCGGCGGCTCGACCGAGGCGGTCACCCGGGCGATCGAGGCCTGAGCCCCGCAGTTTCGGGAGGCGGTCGCTCAGCCGCCCGGCTACAGCACCCGCTCGGCTGCCGCCAGGAGCGGGCCGGTGAGCTCGAAGCGCCGAGTTCGCAACACGGCCACGAGCGGTGTCAGCAACAGCCATGAACCGGTGAACAACAAGATGATCGGGGCCGATATCGCGCGAACGAAGAGGGCGATCTCCCGCCGGGACCACGCAGCGACGAACTCGTCACAGGCGTCCCGCCCCGTGCAGGGCGCCTCGCCGTCGGGAACGACGATCACCCCGACGGCCTCCGAAGATCCGTCGGCCGACCATCGGAGGAAGGCGTCGGCCATCGCCCGGTGCCCGTCCTCGTTGGGATGGAAGCTGTTGTTGACCCAGTTGCGAGGATCGAGGGCGGCGAGCAGCGAGCCCTCCATGGGGTTGAACTCGAAGAAGTTCAGGCCCCCGCGGCCCGGTCCCGCCTCGCAGAACCGGAGCCCGGTGGCCTCGAGCGACGAGGGAATCGTATCGACGTAGTCGACGTCGGCCCTGGACGCCGCCTCGGCGACGCTCCCGTTGAGCAGATCGATGAACCGAGTGATGAAGGCGTGCTCCTCCGACGACAGCCACGTCCACCCACAGCCCTCCTCGCTGAGTGGGACCGGGTACCCGGTCGCCCGCAACGGCACGCCGGTCGCGCCCCGAGCGTCCATGCTGGCTCGGATCTCGTCGTAGAGCGCAGCGAGCCGACGCTCGAGGTCGGGGAACCGGGCGACGAAGACCGGCGCCAGATCGCTGCAGTTCCCCGGGCTGACGCAGGCGATCCCGGCTCGAGCGAATCCGGCGTCGTTCCCGCCGATCGTGACCGTCACCGAGTCGATCCGGTCGCCGTCGACCTCGTCGAGAAGCCACTCCAGTTGGGTCAGCTGATCGGCCCCGTCCTGATCGCCGACCCCGTCGGGCCACTCGATCGGCTCGCCCCGGTACTGGGGGGAGCCGTTGATGTGCCGGATGGCCGCACCGGAACAGGCGAGCGACACGGCGACGACCGGCTGCTCGTGCACCAGTTGCGACCAGGCGGTCGGGGCCCGGCGGCAGACGTTCTCGCCCCGGACGTTGGTCCCGGCGACGTACCGCTCGGCGCCCTCCCCCGACTGGTAGGAGTCTCCGAGGTACACCGCGATCGGGTGATCGCCGGCCACCAGGTCCTCGATCGGCGTGCGAGGCACGCTTCGGGGAAACACGGCCCAGACCAGCGCCAGCAACAACAGCACGATGATGATCTCACCGTCGCCGTCCAACGTGGCGAGCAGGGTCATGATCGCCACGATCCCCAGGGCCGCACCGGCATAGAGGCCCGAACCGGCGAGGGCCAGCCACAGCGTGCCGGCGGCCAGGGCAGCGACGCCGATGAGCCGAACGCGGGGGTTTCGGGCCAACGGACCGGCCAGCGAGATCCACGGCTCGGTGCCGAACACGATCGCCAAATAGCCGGCGACGATCGAGAGCGCGTACACGACTATCGGCAACCGCGAGTCGAGCCGGCCGGCCAGCACGGCCCCGGCGGCGCTCAGACCGAGTGCGGTGACCGCTGCGACGGACGGCACGATCCACGATCGTCGCCAGCGGTGACGAAGGCGCGACCCGACGCCGGCTACGCCGACGAACGCAAGCGACACCCCGGCGAGGACCAGCCACGGCGCAGCGAGCACCCAGGTGCCGAGCCCGCCCAGACCGGCAGCGAGCACGAGCAGGCCGACCGAGAACCCGAGCGTCGGATCGCCGCCGGATGTCACCTCCAGCCGCAGGGCCCGCCCGAGCAGCACGAGGGCCAGGACGGCGAGCGCCGCCGGCGGGAGCCATGCCAGCGGCGTCCAACGGTTCGAGACCCAACCGAGCAGGGCGAGGGCCACGAGCACGAGCCCGGTACGCCGGCTCAACAGCGCGATCAGCTGCTGGCGGCTCATCCCCGGAGCCAGCCGCCGGTTGGCTGCCGGTCCGACTGGGTCTCGGATCGGGCCGAGTCCGGTTTCCTGTCGCACCGGCGTCTGCGAGACTCCTGGCATGGTCGATCAGCTCAGTCCCGAGCTCCGCGAGCTCAAGGACAAGATGAAGGCATTCATCAACGACGTGGTCATCCCGGCCGAGCCGGTGCTGATGAACGACGACGCCACGGCA
>JAOTYQ010000028.1 GCA_029861725.1 Acidimicrobiia bacterium
CCCATGCGCGAGCAGGTCTACGAGCAGCTCGACGCCCAAGGCGAGTACACCCCCGAGGGCTACATCGAGAACCTCACGGTGGTCATCAACGACAACGACATCCACAACGAGATCGACAACAGCCTCACCGTCGAGCACGGCGCCGAGGTCCACGGCGACATCCATCAGGCCAACACCACGAACGTCGCCAACGCCACCGGCGAGGACTCGATCGCCGGTCGTGATCAGGAAGGTCAGTTCCAGACCGGCGACGGCGTCCAGGTCGGCGACCACAACGAAGGTGTCGTGAACCAGGGCGACAACAGCGGCCAGCAGGCCGGCTACGAAGCCCACGCCGATGACATCACCACCGGTGACGGCAACTTCAACAACGAAGGCTGGATCGACGACTCGGCCATCGCCTTCGGCGACGGTGCCGACGCCACCAACCAGGCCGACGACGTGGTCGATCACTCGACGAATTACTCCGGCAACACCGAGGAGTCCTACAACACCGAGTACTCGGGCAACGTGACCGACTCCGACAACTACACCAGCAGCGAGGAGGCGTCGCTCACGGTTGATGCCCACCTCGACGCCGATGTGAGCGAGTCGTACAACACCGACGACGATCACCACGACGTCGACGAGTCCTACAACGAGTACGAGACGGAGGAAGTGGGCTACGAGTAGTCCGATCCGGCTCGAGAACCAACTGAGCGGTTGCGAAGGGCCCCGGTATCACCGGGGCCCTTGCGCGCTCAAGGTTGTGTGAGCAAAGTAGTGGTGGCGAAACGGCGGGGGGACGAGATGGCGAGGCGAGTAGAGAGCCACTCGGACGGTGACGGGTCCGGACAAGGTCCAACCGGACCGAGCCGGACGAGCCTCATCCTGGCCGTCGTCGCCATCGCACTGCTCGCCGCCCTCGGTGGTTTCGCGGTCCTACGCCCGGGCGGGCCCAAGACCGGGGCCGCCAACAGCGAGGTGGTCACGACCTCGACCGCGCCCGAAACGGCCGAGACCGACGGCTCGGGCCTGGATCGGTCGACGTCGTCGAGCGTGGTCTCGAGCACTACGTCGAGCGAGGATCCCTCGACCACCGGCGAGACTCCGGTGGCTACCGCCACGGTCCGGCCGTCGACGGCTCGTCACAGGACCACGACGACGACCTCGCCATCCTCGTCCAACACGACGACCTCGACCAGCAGCTCGACGACCGACACCACCGCCACCACGACGAGCACGACAACGGAGACCACCGACACAACGTCCTCGACCAGCTCATCGTCGGTGTTGAGCACCATCACGATCATCACCGTGCCAACGACCGTGATCGACCCACGACCGACGGTCAGCCTGCCGATCAGTCCCTGACCCGGCGGAGGCCCACCGTCAGGGCAGGAGGCGCTGCTGGGCTGCCGCCGTGACCGGCTCCGGGAGCGGCGGCAAGGTCGGAACCAGCGCCCGCACCTCGGCGTGGAATCGGCGGGCCAGCGGCGGCGCGACCTCGTTGTCCGGGGTGTGGACGAACACGGTCGGCGACCGTCCCTCCTCCAGCCACTGAGCGACCTTCGGCACCCACTTGGCCCACCAGTTCGGGTTGGCGTCGGCCCTTGTCTGACCGATGAAGCGGACGACCGGATCGGGTCCGATCGCCACCGGCCTCACCGTCAACTCCGGCTTGCGCTCGACCGCCTCCCGCTCGGCCCGGGTCACACGGGGGCCAGCGAACACGGCCCGGGTGTCGATGATGATTCGCTCGGCTCGATGCTCCGCCAGGAGATCATTGAGCGCCCGCTCCGACGGCCCGCCGGTGCAGAAGTCGTCGTGACGGACCTCCACCGCCCAACGCCAGTCGCCGGGGAGGCCGCCGAGGAAGCGGGCGAGAATCCCGAGGTCGTCGGGGCTGAACGAGCTCGGGAGCTGGATCGACAACGGAGCGGCTCGCTCGCCGAGCGGTTCCAGCCGCTCGAGGGTGTCCGCTACCTCACGGTCGGCGTCCCGGAGGCGCCGCTCGTGGGTGATGGCTCGAGGGAGTTTGAACATGAAGCGAAACCCATTGGGCGCGTCCTCGGCCCAGCGGTTCACCGTCCGCTCTGCAGGAAGCCCGTAGAAGGTCGTGTTCCCCTCGACCGCCGTACACCATGTGCTGTAGGGCACCAGCTCCCGCCCTGGCGGTGTGTCCTGCGGGAAATAGCGGCCGATCCATCGCCGATCGGCCCACATCGCGCACCCAACCCGCAGCACCGGGTCCGTCATGGCCGAACCCTACCGCAGGTCGCTCCGGACCCGGTACGGGGCGGTCCGAGCTCAGGCGGCGGGAACGAGCTCGCTGTTCCAGAGCGACAGGAACGCCGCCGCCTGGGCTCGGAGCAGGCGGTCGTAGTCGACGCCGCAACGGCTCAGGCGAAACGCCCGGCCCCGCATCAGGTCGAGCACCAGCGCCGTACCCAACCCGCCGTGACAGCACTGCAACAGGTGGACCAGCGGGTTCGCCAGGCGCTGATCCAATGCCCATTTCGGCTCGCTGCGCAGGAAGAGCTTGATGACGTGCGGCTCGCCGTCGATCGAGACCCAGAGCTCGGGATTGACGCGCACCTGGAGATCCTCGGCTTCCCAGATGCCGGGCGCCGCTCGACCGAGCCACTCGACTTGCTTCCGTCCGACGAAGCGCCGGTAGTGGGCCACCGCGATGCGGTAGTTGGCCTTGCGGGAAGGGTGGGCCAGCTCGATCGCGGTGTCGAGCGCGTCCAAGCCGGGGCCGGGGTCGAACCGGTGGTGGGCCATGATCTGGAGGCGTAGCAGTCGCCAGTAGTCGACCGCGGGCGTGTACCTGCCCTGGGACAGCTTGATCGTTCGCAGCTCGGTGCCCTTGGCCACAGGATCGGCAAGAACGAACGGGTAGAACTGGGTCATCGAGATCGGCCCCGGCGGGGAGGGATCGATGACCTCGGTCGCGGAAGCGGCGGCGGTTGCGGCGGTGTTCGGCATGGTGCTCCCATCGGATCGGCCAGGGCGACCTGGCAAGTGGGCTCCTCCAGGACGATCGAGACTCGATGGTGATCGAGCACGAAGGAGCGTCACCATCAGTGTCGCCAAGGCCTGTGACAGCGATAGTGTCCGCAGTCGACCCCTCGCAGGCCCGCCAGCCGGGCTCGCCGAACCCCAGGAGACAGCACCGTGGAACTCCGCATCTTCACCGAGCCCCAGCAGGGTGCGACCTACGACGAGCTGCTGGCCGTTGCCAGAGCGGCCGAAGCCGGCGGGTTCGGCGGCTTCTTCCGCTCCGATCACTACCTGAAGATGGGCGACGTGAGCGGGCTGCCGGGACCGACCCATGCGTGGGTGACACTGGCCGGGTTGGCTCGGGAGACCTCCACGATCCGCCTCGGTACGCTCGTCAGCCCGGCGACGTTCTACCATCCCGGGGCTCTTGCGATCTCGGTCGCCCAGGTCGACGCCATGAGCGGTGGCCGCGTCGACTTCGGGTTCGGCGCTGGCTGGTACGAGGCCGAGCACGATGCCTACGGGTTCGACTTCCCGTCGCTCGGCCGCCGGTTCGACCTCATGGAGGAGTACCTGGAACAGATGACCGGTCTGTGGGCAACACCCGAAGGATCGACGTTCACCCACGACGGAGTCTTCCACCGCTTCGTCGCCTCCCCCGCCCTGCCCAAACCCCACCAGCGGCCGGGACCGCCGATCGTGATCGGCGGTCGGGGCCTGCGGAGAACTCCGGCCCTCGTCGCAACGTACGCGTCCGAGTACAACCAGGCATTCGTCGCCGCCGACCAGTTGAGGCAAGCGATCGACCGGGTTCGAGCGGCCTGCGAGGAGCGAGAGCGCGACCCCGACGACATCGTCAATTCGGCCGCCCTTGTGCTCTGCCTCGGAGAGACCGAGGCCTCCGTCGAGCGACGGGCCGCCGCCATCGGCCGGGAGGTCCCCGAACTCCGAGCCAACGGTGCTGCCGGCACCGTCGACGAGGTCGCCGCCAAGCTCGCCGCCTACGGCGAGGCCGGCTGCGCTCGCGTCTACCTGCAGGTACTCGACCTCGCCGACCTCGACCACGTCGCCCTCGCCGCCTCAGAGCTCATCCCCGCCGTCGCCGATCTCTGATCGCCGCCTCCGGGCCCTGACGGTGACCTGAAAGCGAACCGACAGAACGAAGACATGCCGCCCGCTCATGGTCGGAGGAGCTACCGACCGCAACCGCGGTCACGACCACGAGCAAGGAGCGCAATGACCACCACCGAACCCCTCGACACCACGGCCGCCGGCGAGTTCGACGCCAAGGTGGACGCCTTCGCCGAGAAGATCTTCGGCACCGCCCTCGCTGCCCAGGAACTGCAGGCCGCCTACCTGGGCGACATGCTTGGCTACTACCGAGCCTTCGCCGACGGACCGGTCACCGCCAACGACCTCGCCGACCGAACCAGCACGGCGCCCCGCTACGCCCGCGAGTGGCTGGAACAGCAGACCGTCGCCGGCTACCTCACCTGCGCCAACCCCGATGCTGCCGCTGGCGAACGAAGGTTCGAGCTCCCAGCCGTCCACGCTGAGGTGCTCACCAAGCCCGATAGTCTCGCCCACGTGCTCCCGCTCGCCCGCTTCGTATGCGGTCTTGGCAAGCACCTCGATGCCCTCGTCGACGCCTACCGGACCGGTGGTGGCGTGTCGTGGGCCGAGCTGGGGGAAGACCCACGTGAGGCCCAAGCCGCCATGAACCGCCCGATGTTCCTCCACCAGCTCGGGCCGGAGTACCTCGCGTCGATCCCCGATCTGCAAGCCGTGCTTACCGGCGGCGGTCGGGTCGCCGACATTGGTGCCGGGTATGGCTGGGCTGCGATCGGCCTCGCCAACGCCTACCCCGGGGTGACGGTCGACGCCTACGACCTCGACGGGCCGTCTATCGAGATGGCACGGCGGAACATCGCCGAAGCCGGCCTCACCGACCGGGTGACCGCCACGCGCGCCGACGCTGGCACGGTCCAGCGGGAAGGTGAGTACGACCTCGTCATGGCCCTCGAGTGCATCCACGATCTGCCGGACCCCGTCACGGTGCTCGCGACGATGCGCCGGCTCGCCGGACCCGACGGCGCCGTGGTCGTCATGGACGAGAACGTCGGCGAGCACTTCACCGGCGAGCATGACGACGTCGAGCGAATGATGTACGGCTTCTCACTGACCTGCTGCCTCGCCGACGGGTTAGCCCACGACGGCTCGGTCGGGACTGGCACGGTCATGCGGCCACCCACCCTCGAGCGATACGCCGACCAGGCTGGCTACACGTCGGTCGAGATCCTGCCGATCGAGAACGACTTCTTCCGCTTCTACCGGCTGCATCAGTAGACAGCCGCATCCACTCCGGCCTACGGCGCGAGTCGCTCCAGCTCCCACCCGCCGCCTTCGATCGCAACGTACCGCAGGCGATCGTGGAGCCGGTTCAGGCGGCCCTGCCAGAACTCCACCGTGTGAGGGGATACGCGCCACCCTCCCCAGTGCGGGGGTCGGGGTACTGCGTCCGGGTAGGCCGCGTCGGTCTCGGCGTACCGCTCGAGCAGCTCCGCCCGGTCGGCGAGCGTGCGGCTCTGGGCCGAGGACCAGCCGCCGAGCTGCGACCCCCGAGGTCGCACGGCCCAGTAAGCATCCGATTCCTTCGCCGACACCCTGGTCGCCGTTCCGGCCACGTTGACCTGGCGACGCAGGGCCGTCCACCCGAACGTCAGTGACACCTTCGGATTGGCGTCGAGCTGCCGAGACTTGTTCGACTCGTAGTTGGTGTAGAACTCGAAGCCAGCGTCACCCACACCCTTGAGCAGCACGAACCGGCTCCACGGTTGCCCGATATCGTCGACGGTTGCGACCACCATTGCGTTCGGCTCCTCCAGCTCGGCATCGACGGCGATCGCCAGCCACTGCTGGAACTGGGCGATCGGCTCCGGGGCGAAGTCGGCGGCGTCGATCCCTTGTGTCTCGTATTCCAGGCGGGTGCGGGAGAGATCCACTCCGGTCCTCCTTGACCCGGGCCCGTGCAGGCGCTCAGTTGGTCGACGGCTCGGTCGGAGCCGGCGTTCTCGCAAAGGTCTTGGTTACCTGCTCGTAGGTGAGCGGCGAGGTCCCGGCCCGACGCCGGGCCTTCCGGTCGGCCTCGTCCTTGGCGGCCTCGGCCGCAGCCCACCGACCGAAGATCGTGACGATCACGGCCCATAGGAAGAACCCGCCGACGAGCTTCATGACCACGCCCGCCGCCTGCTGATCCGTGAGCACCCCGATGCCCCACAGCCGTTCAGCGGTGTCGTAGTGGCGGTAGACCACGCCCTCGGCGAACACGAGCCAGCCGCCGGGGACGGTCGGCACGATCGACATCATGAACAGGTAGATGCACTGACCGATCGGGGGGAGCCGCCACTGCTCGACAGGGCCGATGACCGGCATCCACATCAGCAGCCCCGAGCAGAACACGAGCAGGTGCAGCCCGAAGTGGAGGGCGCCGCTCTCGAACGACCACTGCACGAGCTTCGACCAGTGGAGGAGCATCGTCAGCGCGTTGAACGTCAGCCCGGCCACGATCGGGCGGGACCCGGTGGCCAGGAGCCGGTAGGCCCGGCCGTCGGCTGGCAGGAGCAAATCGAAGAGCCATCTCGGCATCGCCAGGAGGAACATCGCCGGCACGATCATCGAGATCAACAGGTGCTGCGCCATGTGCACCGCGTACAAGTGCTCCTCGGCGACGTCGTGCACCGGCCAGTCCGACGCCGCCCACAGCCCGGCGACCGCCAGCAGGAACCATGTCTTGTGGCGGCGGGAGATCGATCCGTGGCCGGCCGCCACCGCCTTTGGCTGAAGAACCCTGGTCACGTACCACGCCAGCCCAGCGATCCCGACCACCAGCAGCCACACCTCGGGGTGGGCCTGCCACCCGACGTCGGCCAGCGTGATCCGCACCGGCTCAGCCTCCGTCGTGGTTGCTGACGGGCACCATCACGACCGGAGATCTCTCACCTAGATCTCCCACCGGAAGGCGGCGAAGACGACGAAGTACACGCCGATGGCCAAGAGCAGGGCCCCGAAGAACGCCCAGGAGAACAACCGACCGTTGAGAATCTTCAAGTCGAAGTACAAGTGCATGAACGCCCCGGCCACCAGGAAGAACTTCAAGATCATCATGACGATCAGCGGGGCGACGAGGGCGACGCCCTCCAGCCCGATGAACGACCACGCCACCTCGATCGCGGTGAGGACGACCAGCGCTACGAACACCAGCCAGTACTGGCCCTCGGTCGGGTGATGGTCGTGCTCGTCGTGAGCTTCGGTGTGGGCTGCCAGCTCGGTCATCGATCGAACCTCACGGAATCAGGTAGACGATCGTGAAGATGAGCACCCACACGATGTCGACGAAGTGCCAGTACAAGCCGACGATCTCGACGGTCTCGGCTCGGTCCTGCTGGAGCTTCCCCCGGAACGAGACGATCAGCAACGAGATCAGCATGAGGATGCCACCGGTCACGTGCACGCCGTGGAACCCGGTCAGCGTGAAGAAGGCCGAGCCGAACAGATTGCCGTCGTAGGTGATTCCCTCACGGAAGAAGACGGTGAACTCATAGACCTGGCCGGCGATGAAGCTCGCACCCAGAGCGGCCGTCGTCGCCAGGAAGATGCGGAGGTTCTTGTAGTTCCCTTCGCTGATCGCCTTGTGGGCCAGGACCATCGTCAGCGACGACATCAGCAGGATGAACGAGCTGGCCGAGGTGAAGGGGATGTCGAAGATCGGGGAGACCGAGCCCTCGGCCGCGAACTCCTCGGCCAGCGCCTCCGGGATCGTGGCGAGCACCGTCGGGTTGCCGGCCACCACCTCGCCGATGAAGTTCGCCGTCGACAACAGGTAGGTGGAGATCAAGGCACCGAACAGCAGGCACTCAGACCCGAGGAACAGCCACATCGCGAGCTTCGTGTTCGACAGTCCGAGGCTGGTGTGGTGGCCGTCGTCGTGGGCGTCGTGGCCAGCAACCACCTCGGCCGGAACGGCTACGTCGGTCATTGGACGGTCTCCAATTCCTCTGCCGCGCCGCCTGGGGGCCCGCCGTCGTCGTGGTCATCGTCATCCCCACCGTGCCCGTGATCATCGGGGAGGTCGAGGTCGTCGGCCGGTTCGAGCGCCCAGCCGTAGAGAGCCGTCATCACCAGCAACGCCCCGGGGATGATGAGCCAGAGGTTGTAGATCAGGCCGTAGCCGATGATCGGCAACGCTGCTGCGAGCACGAACGGCCAGTACGACGGGGCTGGAAGGTGCACGCCCTCCGGGTTGCCTGGCTGGGCCAGCTCGTCTCCGGTCGCAACCCGCCGAACCTGGCCATTCTCGTCCTCGACGTACTTACGGTGCCAGAAGTCGTCGAGCGAGGTGACGGCCGGGCTTTCGTCGAAGTTGTGCTCCGGCGTCGGCGACTGGACCGACCACTCGAGCGTCCGGCCATCCCACGGGTCGGGCCCGACATTGGGCGAGCCGGCTGCCTTCCACCGCCGGTACGACACGAGCGCATTCCACAGAACCAGCACCGTGCCGACCGCCAGGACGAACGAGCCGATCGTGGCGATCATGTTCCAGAAGTTGAAACCCATGACCGTGTCGTAGGTCTGCATGCGGCGGGGCATCCCCTGGAGGCCCAGGATGTGCATCGGCCCGAACGTCACGTTGAAGCCGACCACCATCAACCAGAAGTTCCACTTCCCGATCTTCTCGTCGAGCTTGTGGCCGAACACCTTTGGCCACCAGAAGTAGAGGCCCGACATGAACCCGAACAAGGCCCCGCCAAACAGGACGTAGTGGAAGTGAGCGACGATGTAGTAGGTGTCGGTCTGCTGGGTGTCGGACGGGGCGATCGCATGCGACACGCCAGACAACCCCCCGATCGTGAACTGCGTGACCAACCCGATGGCGAACAGCATCGCAGTGTTGAGGATGAGCCGCCCGCCCCACAGGGTGGCCATCCAGTTGAGGATCTTCACCCCGGTCGGGACGGCGATGAACATCGTGGCCACGCTGAACGCCGTCACCGACAACGGCCCGATTCCGGCCACGAACATGTGGTGGGCCCACACCCCCCAGCCCATGAACCCGATCGCAACGCCGGAGAACACCATGAAGGGGTAGCCGAAGATCGGCTTACGGGCGAACGTCGGAATGACCTCGGAGACGATCCCGAACGCCGGGAGGATCATCAGGTACACCTCGGGGTGACCGAACACCCAGAAAAGGTGCTGCCACAGGAGGGGATCGGCTCCCTGGGCCACGTTGAAGAAGTTGGCGTCGAAGATCCGGTCGAAGATCAACAGCAGCTGGGCCACGGTCAATACCGGGATCGCGAACAGCAGCAGGAACTGGGTGACGAGGGTCATCCACACGAAGACCGGCATCTTCATCAGCGACATCCCCGGTGCCCGGAGATTGATCACGGTCGTGATCAGGTTGATCGCACCGGTCAGCGAGCCGAAACCAACGATCAGGAGTCCGATGCTCCAGTAGTCGATGCCGGTGGAGGGGGAGAACGCGATGCCGTTGTTGGGGGCGTAGTTGAACCAGCCACCGTTGGCTCCGCCGCCGAGGAACCAGCTGGTGTTCAGCATCAGGCCACCCAGGAAGAAGACCCAGAAGCTGAACGCGTTGATCCGGGGGAATGCGACATCACGGGCCCCGACCTGGATCGGCATCATGTAGTTGGCGAAGGCGGCACCGATCGGCATCACGACGAGGAACACCATCACCGTGCCGTGCATGGTGAAGATCCGGTTGTAGGCGTCACCGGAGAGGAAGGTGTTGTTTGGGGTGGCCAGCTGGATCCGAATCAGCAACGCTGCGACCCCACCGATCACGAGGAAGAACATCGCAGCGGCTCCGTACATGATGCCGATGCGCTTGTGGTCGACGGTCGTCAGCCACGTGGTCAGTCCGGTCGTCTCCCTGGGCCTGGTGAACACGCCGAGCGGCTTGACGGCGGGACCCGGTTCCCCTGCGGGGAGCGCAAGCGGCTCTTCAATGATCGCCATCGATCGATCTCCTGATCAGTCGAGCGTCGCCAGGTAGGCGACCACGTCGTCGAGTTGTTCATCCGTCAGTTGGGGGAACGGCAGCATGCCCCGGCCGTCGTCGGGAGCCATGTCCTTCAGCGCGGGGGCGTTGCTGACCCAACGCTTCAGCTGCGGCGTGTTCCAGCGGAAGTCGTCGGGACTGTCCGGCGCCTGGGCCAGGGTGGCCAGGTCGACGTAGTTGGCGACGTCGAAGGCGTCGTCGTTGGGCTCGGTCCCTGGGCCGAGGTAGGTGGCGAAGATGCCGCCGGCGAAGGTTGTCCGGGTGGCGAGATGCGTCAGGTTCGGCGCCGCCCCCGATGTGAGCGGCGGCTCAAAGGGCTCGGGGTACTCGAACTCACCGTCGGTGATCACATGGCAGCTCATGCACTGATTGGCGAAAATATCGCGGCCTCGCAGCGCCTGCTCATCGGTAGGGACCTCCGCGAGCTGGGCTTGATTGGCCAGCCAGGCATCGAAGTCGGCAGGCTCGAGCGCGATGGTCGACATCCGCATCCGGGCGTGCGACAAGCCGCAGAACTCGGTGCACCAGCCGGTGTACTTGCCGGGCTCGAACGCCTCCAGCGACCAGGTATGCCAACGCCCCGGCACGGTGTCGCGCTTTCCGTTGAGGCGAGGGATCCAGAAGGAGTGGATGACGTCTCGCGAGGTCAGGATCAGATCGATTTGCTGGCCTGCCGGGATCACCAGCTCGTTGGCGGTGATCACGTCGTCCGGGTCGAGGACGAGGTTGAGCGGCCATTCACGGTCGGCCTCGTCGACGGCCCCATCCCCATTGGCGTCGATGAAGAACCCGTCACCGTCGATGTCGTAGCGATACTCCCACCACCACTGCTGCCCGATGACCATCACGTCGAGCTCAGCCGCCTCGTTCTTGACCTCCAGGTTCCAGATGCCCTGCACCGTGGGAATCGAGATCACAGCCAGGAGGACACCGGGGAGGATGGTCCAGAGCATCTCCAACCGGAAGTTGCCGTGCACCTGCTCGGGCAAGTCGTCGTAGTCGAAGTCCTCGGGCTTGACCCGGTTCCTGATCGCAAGCCAGATGCCGCCACCGACGACGAGCACGAAGATGATTGCCACGATCGGCCAGATGAACGTCATCAGGTTGTCGATGTCCTCGGCCTTCGGGCCGGCCGGCTCGAAGATGTTGAGGGGCTTGTCATCGGCACAGGCCGCGGCACCGAGGGCGATGAGCGCCACCAGGCCAGCGAGCCGACGCCGGGAGCGGGCCGCGGAGCCGACAGAGTTAGTCATGACGGGATCAACTGTGGCGTCGGCAGCGTCGTCGCGCCAATTCGGAGCACCGGGATCGTGTGTGTCGTTCGTCACTCGCCTTCTCCTTCGGGCCCATCCTCGTCATGGGTCTCCGACTCCTCGTGATGAGCGATGTCCCGCTCGCCGACCACGGCACCGACGATGCCGCCGGCGAGGACGGCGATCGCGGCGAACGCGACGACGCCACTGATGATCGGGCGGGGGGCGTCGGACTTGGCGATCGCCACCGCTGCAAAGAAGATGAACGCAGCAACCAGCGCCGCGACCGCGGTCGCCCCCGCCTCCGAGACAGCCAGCAGGACACGTGACAGACCGATCACGACCACGGCGATGCCCAGCATCGACAGCATCGGGACCTCGACCGGTCCGAGCATCCGGTTCTTGATCACCGTATTGACCTCGGGATCGCCCGTCGCCCGGTCGGACCAGGCCAGGACAACCCATTCGAGCACCACCACCGACAGCACAACGATGCCGAGGATCACGAACACCTGGCTCACCGCCAGACCGACCGCCAGGCACGCCACCCCGAAGGCGGCGAGTGGTCCCCAGAAGCTCGGTGCCCGTGGGGTGGCCACCGTCAAGGCCTGATCGACGCCGACTGCGGCCGCCGCGTCATCGGCGTCGCCGTCTCGGATGACGACGTCGAGCACGCCGAGCAGCGCCGACACGATCGCGATCGTGACCAGGATCGTGTACCCGGTGTGTTCGCCGACGGCGCCCTTGTAGCCCATGCTGATGATACCGATCACCCCGCCCCCGGTGACCAGCCCGTACACGGCCGCTCCGAGCAGCGAGGCCACCGCCACGGTGAAGAGATACTTGGAACCCCAGGTGAACATCTCGACCTACTTCGTGATGTAGACGGCGTACCACAGGGCCATGTAGACGCCAACGGTCATGATCCAGAAAATGGCAGCGCTGAGCACCCCTTCGTAATCCTTGGCCGAGTACCCACCACCGAGGGTTCGCAGCGCCGTCACGGCGATGTAGCCCATGCCGAGTCCGGTCAGCACGAGCTGCAGGCCGATGAGGGCGTAGATCATCGCTGCCTGCTCACCGGCCGATGCCGGCATCTCCATCAGGCTGAGGAGGTAGGCGGTCTGAACGATTTGGGCGAACCCGAACACGATCGTCAGCCCGAACGCGATATAGGCGTTGGCCTTGTCGTCGGCCCGCACGGCCGACACGGCCCAGAGCATCGATACCACCGAGAACGAGAGGGTGAGGAGCATGAAGTTCGGCTGGGTCAGGGGGATCGTGACCCCTTCCGGCAGCCAGGGCTCGCCGGTGGCCACGACCTCAGCCCGCCGGGATGCGTAGTAGCCAACAAGACCCATGTAGCCGACGATCGTGGCGGCGCAGGCCAGCGCTGTGCCTATGAGGAGCAGCCGGGGCCGAACCGGCGGCCGGGCGGCGACGTCGACCGGGATCGGTTCGTAGGGGCTGATGTCGGTCATTGCGAACCCTCCGCGCTTGCATCGGCGGCTTCGGCCCGGGCGGCGTCGTCGAGGATCACCTCGGATTCGTCGATGGCGTCGATCGTGTCGGCGAGCGGCGTCGCCGACCGCACCGTCGGCGGCTTGTCGAAGTTGCCGAACGACGGCGGTGACGAGGTCGCCCACTCGAGCGTGGCGCCGGTCCAGGGATCATCGCCCTGGTCTCCTCGACCGAACGCCGCCTGGGCGGCGCTCAACGCCGCGAGCCCGGCGCCGACGGTGAGCACCGCCATGCCGATCGCGGCGAGCAGGTTGAAGAACTCGACGGCGTCGCCACCGCCGAGGGTGGCGGCAGGGTAGGCCGGCTGATCGTCGATCCCGGCCAGCACCGCACCGAAGCCCCAGAGCACCGAACCACCGGCGGCGGCGAGCACGCTCAGAAAGCCGATCGGCTCGGCCATCCGCCGGCCCCAGATCTTCGGAGCCCAGTGGTGCAGCGCCCCGATGATGGCGAGCACGGCTGAGCCGAGGACGAGGCCCCGGACGCCGTCGTGGAAGACAGTGCCGTTGAGGATCAGCAGGCGGTTGAGATCGACCCCGATCGGGGTCTCACGCTCGAGGAACACGGCGACGGGCTCGATCAGCCCGAGTATCGCGGTGGCCGCACCGAGCAGGAACACCACACCCGACAGCAGCGCCCCGGCCAACGCCGCGGTGAGCTTCGGGGTCCCCTTCCGGATGCTGTCGCCGGTGAGGGCGAGCACACCGAGGATCGGGAGCAATGCGGCGGCGATCGTCACCACCAGCAGGCCGTTGTCGAACACGAGAGGGCGAACGCTGGCGAAGCCGAAGAAGTGGGAGCCATAGGACAAGATCCCGAGGAGCCCGAGGGCGACCATCACCGACTTGTGGGCCTTGATGGGCCGGCCGGTGTGCACAGCGATCACGTCGGCGGCCATACCGAGCACGGGGACACCGACCCAGTAGAGCGGCGGCGGCAAGTTGGACGGTGTCATGACACCGATGAGTCCCTGGCGGGCGTCGATCGGCACGAACCCGTGTCGCACCCTGACATAGACGAGCACCAGCTCGGCCATGACGATCGGGAGGCTGAGCAGGCCGATGAGGGAGAAGACGAAGAACGACCAGGTCGTGAGCGGCACCCGTTCGAGCGTCATGCCGCTGGTTCGGGCACCGAGAACGGTCGTGGCGATGATCAGCAAGGCCCACGAGATCGCACCCGCCATCGCCCCCAGGGCCACCGCCCACAGCACGACGAAGTCGGCCCGACCGCCACCCGGTCCGCCGTTGAGCAGATAGGACGCGATCAAGAGGTCGGTGGCGAGGAACCACGTCCAGAAGGCACCGGCCGCGCCGCGGGCGAAGGCCATCGCCGGCGCCCCGATCTGGAGCGGGACGAGGTAGGTGGCGAGACCGACCAGGATCGGCACGATCCCTCCGAGCAGCAGCAGCTCCCGGCCGAACGACCAGAGCTGGGTGAACTCGTTGGCATCGGCCACGATGGCGAACCCGCCCAAGTCGGCGGCTTCGAAGCCGGCAACGACCGACACGACCAGCGAGACGACGAGCATGAGCAGGCCGGAACCGATCCACAGCCGGCCGATCGTCTTGTGATCAGCCGACCCGAGCAGCCCGTCCAAGGTCGTCGTCGGTGCCTCCTGAGCAGTCGGTGACGCATCGGTCTCGGGTCGGGTTTCTGTGAGTGCCATGAATCGAGGGACCTCGCGACGAGGCAGGTTGGGCCTGACGGCTGGTTATCGGTTGTCGTTCGTTTTCGTTCCCGGGCAAGACGCAGCCACGATGGGGACCATCGTGTCACTTCCGGGTCGTGCGGCCACGTACTGTAACCGGCTCAGCGACCGGAAATCGAAACTGTCATATTCCCCAGCCAACTACTTGGTCGATGGCCAGGGAGACGAACAGAACCGTGAGGTGGGTGATGGAGAACGCGAAGTACCGGATCGACTGCCGAGCCTGGTTCTCGGGGTCGGTCTCGGCCGCCAAACGCACCGCGCCGCCGGTGAAGGCAGCACCGAGCACCATCGCCACGCCGAGGTAGAGCCAACCGACCGGGGCCACGAGCCAGAGCGCCAACGTCAGCACCCACACCACGAGCGAGTAGGCGACGATCTGACGCGCCGTCCTCCGGTGGCCCTCGACGACCGGCATCATCGGGACCGATGCTGCGGAGTAGTCGTCCTCGTACTTGATCGCCAGCGCCCAGAAGTGCGGCGGAGTCCAGAAGAAGATGACACCGAAGAGGATCAGCGCCGGCCACCCGAGGGAGTTCGTCACCGACGACCATCCGATAAGAACCGGAACGGCGCCGGCCGCCCCCCCGATGACGATGTTCTGGGTAGACGTTCGCTTCAGCCAGATCGTGTACACCAGCACGTAGAACGCACACGCCAAAAGGGCGAGGACGGCCGACAGCGGGTTGACCAGCAGCCACAACCAGGCAAAGGCGGCGGCTTCGAGCGCGGTGGCGAAGACCAGCGCCTCCGCCGGGGTGACCTCACCCGTGACGAGGGGCCGGCCCTTGGTCCGTTCCATCAGCGCGTCGATGTCGCGGTCGACGTACATGTTGTAGGCGTTGGCTCCGCCAGCGGCGAAGGTGCCGCCGATGACCGTCGCGACGATCAGCCACAACGACGGCAGGCCGCCGGCGGCCAGCACCATCGTCGGGACCGTCGTGATCAGCAGCAGCTCGATGATCCGTGGCTTGGTCAGGGCGACGAAGGCTCGCGTCCGGGAGCGTGGAGGGGCCGCGGTCAGAACCACTCGGTGAAGGGTACCGACTCTGCGTTCGCGACGGTAAGCCGGAGGTCGATCCACTCAGCGAGCTCCACTGGCGCAGGGGTCCCGGGCCCGACGCCCCTTCGACAGTCGTCGCTACCGTGGAGCCGTGCGTGCCATTCGTCCGGCGAGGTACCGAACCATCGTGCTCATCGCGGGGATTTCCCTGGCGGCGATCGTCCTGACCGGCGCCGCGGTGCGTCTGACCGACGCCGGGCTGGGTTGCGAGAACTGGCCGGCGTGCAGCGACGAGCGGTTCGTTCCGGAGTGGGAGTTCCATCCGTGGATCGAGTTCGGTAACCGCCTGATCTCGGGAGTGGTCGCTCTCGCCGTAGCGACCGCGGCCCTGACCGCGTATAGGAGGTATCCTCGACGAGGCGACCTCATACGGCCGGCGTGGGGCCTGGTGGCGGGGGTCGCCGCCCAGATCGTACTCGGTGGGATCACCGTCCGAGTCGACCTCCACCCCTCGGTCGTCGGTATCCATTTCCTGGTCTCGATGGTGCTGCTGTGGAACGCAGTCGTGCTCTGGGTTCGGGCGGGGTCCGGTGCCGGCGAGGCCGTGCCAGTGACCGACGACAACCGGCTGGCCGGCGTTGCCCTGCCCGTATCGGTAACCGCCCACGGACGGGTGGTCGTCGTCCTGGCCACCGCAGTCCTCGTCACCGGAACGCTGGTGACCGGCACCGGGCCGAACAGCGGTGACAGCCGGGCTGAGCGCCTCACCTTCGACCTCACCGACATCGCCCGGGTACACAGCGCAACGGTGTGGTGCTTCCTCGTTGTTGCGGTGGCGCTCGTGCTTCGGGCGCGGCGCTCGGCCGGACCGTCGGGGCCGGCTCGCGTCGGCTTCGTCACCGGCCGTTGGCTGATCGCCACTGCGGTAGTGCAGGGCGCCGTCGGCTACGCGCAGTTCGCCGTTGGCGTCCCGCCGGCGCTGGTGGCGGTACACGTCGCCGGCGCGGTCGCCGTGTGGTGTCTGTCGATTCTGCTCCATCTCCGACTGTTCGAGCGCCCGCCGCCCGACCAGCTCGCCGAGGGAACCGATCCGGGGTCGGGACTCGAGAGATCCATCCGGACGGCGAATGAAATGAACCTGCCCCAAGTTTTGGACACAATGGGAACATGACCGCTCCGCTCGAAGTACGCGAGCCGGATCTCGACGCCGACGTCGACGTCGACGAAGACCGCCCGTGGGTTGTCGTGGTCTGGAACGACCCCATCAACCTCATGTCCTATGTCGCCTATGTGTTCCGCAAGCTGTTCGGGTACAGCGAAGCGAAGGCAAACAAGCTTATGCTCGACGTACACCACAAGGGGCGAGCATCAGTGTCGAGCGGCACGAGGAGCGAGGCCGAACGCGACGTGCATCGTCTCCACGGTCACGGCCTCTGGGCAACCATGGAACACGACGAATAAGACCGATATGGGCTTCTTTCGGCGAACCAGGCTGTTCCGTCCCCGGGGAGAGGACCGATTCGCCGTCGAGCTCGCTCCCGAGGCCCGGGCCTGGCTGGTCAACATGGCCGACCAGTTGGAGGAGCTCCTGCTCGACGACACCGACGACACGAAGCGCCTGTTCCCGACCGCCTACCCCAACGACCCGGAGCTGGACGCCGGCTACCAGATCCTGGCCCGCGATCAGCTGATCGACTCCCGCCGGGCCTCGATCGAGCTGCTGCGCAGCAGCGCCATGCTCGACGTCGTCTCGGAGGAGGAGCTGGTCGCGTGGATGGGCATCGTCAACGACCTCCGGCTCGTGCTCGGGACCCGCTTGGATGTGAGCGAGGACGATCACGACCTCGACGTGAACGATCCCGAGCTGGAAGCCAGGGTGGCCTACCACGAGCTCGGCTACATCCTGTCGGAGATCGTCGACGCCCTCACGACCACCCTCCCTCCGGTCGACGACGCAGACGAGTAGGGGACCAGTCGGGGCGGCTGTGCCGCTGGCTAACCAGGTGGCGAGGATCGGGGAGGCTGCTAGATTAGTTGAGCCTCGGAACGAGAGTTCCCTGGGTCCAGCGGTGCCGCAGGGCAGCGCTGGAGGAGACAGCGACGTCTCTTTGGCCCCCATCGTTCAGTGGCCTAGGACACCTGCCTTTCACGCAGGCAACACGGGTTCGAATCCCGTTGGGGGTGCCGGCAACACCGAGTAGTACCAACACCGTTACCGACAAGAAGCCGGCCCCGGTCGGATGAATCGGAACATGGGCCCCGTAGCATGGGCCAACCAAGAATCTGGTCCTGTAGTGCAGTCTGGAGTGCACGCCGCCCTGTCAAGGCGGAGGTCGCGAGTTCAAATCTCGTCAGGACCGCAAGGATCCGGCCCGACGTACCGGATCCGCGAAAGACCCGACCCCGGTCGGGATCCCGGCCGGGGCCACGTACCTATCACAGGTCGATGTCGGCCCAGGCCACCGTCAAACCAGGTCGGGTAGCTCAGTTGGCAGAGCGACCGCCTGAAAAGCGGTAGGTCACCGGATCGACGCCGGTCCCGACCACCTGGAACAACAAGATTGAGGGCCTGGGTTATTCACACCCAGGCCCTTAATTGTTACGGTTGTTTGGTCGTCTAGATACAGTGACTGACTTATCAGCTAGCTAGGTGAGAGAATAGCGTTATGCCAACTGTCAAAAAAGCCCCAATGAGCAAGGACCACAAGGAGGCGCTGGCCATCGGCCGGGCCGAGGGTCGGTCTGTCCGGGCCTACCTCGAAGCGCTGGAGTCCAGCCGGCCCAAGCGTGGCCGCAAGCGGACGAAGGAGTCGATCGGCAACCGTCTGGAGAAGATTGAGACGGAATTGGAGACCGCTGACGCCCTGAAAAGGCTGCAGCTCACCCAGGAGCGCCTCGACCTCACGTCCGAATTGGAAAACATGGACAGCGGCGTCGACATCAGTGAGCTCGAGGCCGAGTTCACCCGTGTCGCCAAGGGCTACGCCGCCCGCAAAGGCATCTCATACGCCGCCTTCCGACAACTCGGGGTTCCGGCCGCAGTGCTCAAGAAGGCGGGGATCACCCGCGCCGCCTGATTGGGCGTTTTACCAGGTCATCGGTGTGTACCACCGAATCGTTGTCGGCTCGGCAACATGACCGGTGTTGCCGAGCTACACGATCTCAGCGCCGGCGTAGGTGGCCTCTGGTCGGTTGTCGACCAGCTCCTTCACGGTGGAGCAGAACGTTTCGATTTGAATGTCGATGGTTCCCAGGTTGTCCATTGCCTGATCGGCCAGGGCGATGAGCTCGTCCGTTTTGCCCGGGAACCGCGCGTCCTCCCCGAGGCGACGGAGTAGCTCCTGCCCGTCGGCCGTCCCCTCCCGCAAGTGAAGGGCAGTGGCCACGGCGTGCTCTTTGATCAGTTGGTGTGCCTCCTCCCGACCCTTTCCGCTCCGGACGGCGTGCATGAGCAGCGCGGTGGTGGCGAGGAACGGCAGGTAGCGGTCGAGCTCGGCTCGGATGACGCCGGGGAAGATGCCAAAGCCTCGTAGCACGGCGAACGTCGTCTGGTAGAGCCCGTCGAGGGCGAAAAAGGCGTCGGGGAGGACGACCCGCCGGACGACCGAACACGATACATCACCTTCGTTCCATTGATCCCCTGTGAGCCCGGACGCCATGGTGAGATGCCCGGAGAGGATCGTGTGGAGGCCGTTGATCCGCTCACAGGATCTCGTGTTCATCTTGTGAGGCATCGCGGAAGAGCCGACCTGGCCTGGACGGAATCCCTCCGTGGCGAGATCGTGACCGGCCATCAAGCGGACCATGAGCGCCAGATTGGCCGGAGCAGAGGCCAGCTGCACAAGCGATGCGACGACGGCGAAGTCCCTCGATCGCGGGTAGACCTGTCCCACCGCCCGCAGGGTTCGCGGCACGCCGAGATGCTCGCCTATGCGGCGTTCCAGCTCGAGCACCTCGTCGGGCGAGCCGAGGAGATCGAGCTGATCCTGCTGCGAGCCGACCGGTCCCTTGATACCGCGAAAAGCGAAGCCGGCCCGCACCGCCTCGAGCTGCTGATGGGCGGCCAGGAGCTCCTCACCGAGTTGTGCGAATCGCTTGCCGAGCGTGGTCGGTTGGGCGGCGACGTTGTGCGTACGGCCGACGATCGCGGTCGAGCCGTACTCGGCTGCCCGCTCGGCCAGTCGGGCGAGCAGGGCTACGGTCCTCTGCTCGATGAGCTCGAGGGCCCGCCAGACGACGAGCTGCTCGACGTTCTCCGTGGCGTCGCGGCTGGTCAGGCCCTTGTGGATCTCCTCGTGCCCAGCCAGCGCGTTGAACTCGTCGATCCGTGCCTTGACGTCGTGGCGGATCTCTCGGTCCCGCTGCTCGATCGAGGCGAGATCGATGTCGTCGACGGCCTTGCGATAGTCGTCGATCACCACCGGATCGACGACCAGGCCGAGCTCCGACTGCGCTTCGAGCACCGCCAGCCACAGCTCGCGCTCGAGCCGCACCCTGGTCGTGGCGTCGAAGAGCTCCCGCATCTCGGCGCTCGCGTACCGCTCGGCGAGGATGTTCGTGATCACCACGTCGGTTGCCTTCCTTCTGCGGGACGAATCGTGTGATTGCTCAAGGGGCCTCGTCGATCGGACGATGCTTGAGGTGCTCTCTCATTCTGCCGGAAAGAACACATGAACGGCCGATGCGAAAATGACCCATTGGACCACGCCGTCGACGTGTGCGATCGGTGCTTCGGCGAGTTCTGCGAACGGCATATGGTCCATCCGCGGAGCCGCCGTCACCCCCTGTGCAACGACTGCGCGCTCGAGCTCTCGGGCGTACGGAGCACCACGAAACTGGAGCTGCGGGGCTCGAGGCGCACGGCCAAGCAGCGGCGCCAAGCGCTGAGGGCGGCCGCCGGCGACGACCGGGACGAAGACGAGGACGTCTTCCAGTTCTTCGATCACGGCGAGTCCGTCGACTACGAGCCTGTCGCAGTAGCAACGGCTGAGGATGCCAGCTCGGCGATCGAGGCCAAGGCAAAGGCCCGTCCAGGCTCCAAGAAGCGCCGCCGTCGGGCCGACTCGGGCAACGACCGATCCGCGTCCGCGACCGAGACCACCGAAGATGGCGTCGGTGCCGACATGCCGCCGACGCCGGCGGTCGCCGAGCTGGAGCGGCTTCGCCGAGAGGCTGACAGCAAGCCGCCGGCTGATGCCGCTGGCGAGGGCGACGACGATGAAGCCGAGGAGGGCCAACCGGCCGCCGATGGCGGCAAGACGGTCTCGCGCCCGAGTCTGATGAGCCGCCTGAACAGCGGGCACGAAGCCGCACCGGCCAAGCCTGGCGCAGGCTCGGGTCGTCCCGACGGATCTGCACCCACGGACGAGGACGACGGCCCGAGCGCCCCACCACCGCCCTCGCAACCAGCCGCTCCCCCACCATCAACACCGCCGCCCTCGCAACCAGCCGCTCCCCCACCATCAACACCGCCGCCGTCC
>JAOTYQ010000029.1 GCA_029861725.1 Acidimicrobiia bacterium
GCGTTGCGCGGGGTCGAGGCGATCGCAGTGACCAACGAGACGAGGCTCGAGTACTTCCGTCACACATCCCGGCCGGCACCGCACAACCTGTACGTCAACGCCAGCGACTTGTTCGCGCTGGCGCCCCCCGATGCGAGCCGGCCCGACCCGTGGTTCCGGTACCGGGTGGCCGGGGACGCGCTGCCGTCGTCGGCGGTCGCCAGCGAGAGCGAGGTGACGGTCGCGTTCCGGGATGGCCCGACGGTCGGCTTCACGTGGGACGAGGGCGTCGGTGGGTGGTTGCGGACCCAGAACGGGACCCCCCACCTCACCGCCGATGGGGAGCAGCTCGCCCCCGAGAACGTCGTCATCATGGTCACCACCTACGGCGTCAGCGCCGCCGACCCGGTCTCGCCGGAGCTGAACTCGATCGGGTCGGGCGAGCTGCTGGTGCTCACCGACGGGCACCTGATACGCGGAACCTGGGAGCGGCCGGCCGAGACCGACAAGCCGTCCCTGTTCGATCAGGCCGGCCAGGAGGTCGTCCTCACCCCCGGCCAGACCTGGGTGCTGTATCCGGAGCGCGGCCAGCTCTCCTTCTGAGCCGGAATGGCGTGCTCGAGCACCGAGTCGGGGACACGCGAGCGAAGGCCGTACAATCGGTAGTATGGCTGAGAAGAGCGCTGGGTCCGAATCACCACTGCGAGCCGACGGGACCGTGCGGGTGAAGCGTGGACTGGCGGAGATGCTGAAGGGCGGCGTCATCATGGATGTCGTCACCCCGGAGCAGTCGCGGATCGCGGAGGAGGCCGGGGCCGTGGCGGTCATGGCGCTCGAGCGGGTACCGGCCGACATCAGAGTCGACGGCGGGGTCGCCCGCATGAGCGACCCCGAGATGGTCGAGGGCATCAAGGACGCCACGACCATTCCGGTGATGGCCAAGGCCCGGATCGGCCACTTCGTCGAGGCCCAGATCCTGCAAGCTCTCGGTGTCGACTACGTCGATGAGTCCGAGGTGCTGACCCCGGCCGATGAGGCCCACCACATCGACAAGTTCGCGTTCACCGTCCCCTTCGTCTGTGGTGCCACCAACCTCGGTGAGGCTCTGCGCCGGATCAGCGAAGGGGCATGCCTGATCCGATCCAAGGGCGAGGCCGGCACCGGCAACGTCGTCGAGGCTGTCCGTCACCTGCGGTCGATCACCGGCGACATCCGCAAACTCACGCAGGCCGACCAGGCCGAGCTGTTCGACTGGGCGAAGCGATTGCAGGCACCGCTCCCGCTCGTCCAGGAGATCGCCGAGACCGGCAAGCTGCCGGTGCCGCTCTTCTGTGCCGGTGGCCTGGCCACCCCGGCCGACGCCGCGCTGGCGATGCAGCTGGGGGCCGAGGCCGTGTTCGTCGGCTCGGGGATCTTCAAGAGCGACGATCCTGCTCCCCGAGCCAAGGCGATCGTCGAAGCGACGACGAACTACAACGATCCCGAGATCCTGGCCAAGGTGAGCCGGGGCCTCGGTACCCCGATGACCGGGATCGGCATGGATGAGCTCGACGTGCGTCTCGCCGATCGCGGTTGGTGACCCGCACGTCCGCCCCAGGGCGCCCGTGAGCAGGATCGGGGTGCTGGCTCTCCAGGGGGCCTTTGCTCGCCACGTCGACGTCCTGCGCCGCTGCGGGGCCGAGGCGTTCGAGGTCCGGCGGGCCGACGAGCTCGCGGCGCTCGACGCGCTCGTCATCCCGGGCGGTGAGTCGACCACCATGATCAAACTGATGACCAGCTTCGACCTCGTCGACCCGCTGGCGAAGCTGCTCGCCGACGGCGTGCCGGTCTTCGGCACCTGCGCCGGCATGATCCTGCTCGGAGCCGACGTGTCGGACGGCCAACCCGATCAGCTGTGCTTCGGGGCGATCGACATCGGCGTCCGACGGAACGGCTACGGCCGCCAGATCGACTCCTTCGAAGCCGACCTGACCGTCGCAGGCGTGGACGGCGGGCCGATCACCGGCGTCTTCATTCGGGCCCCCGTGGTCGAGCGAACCGGGCCCGACGTCGAGGTGCTGGCGTCGTTCGAAGGCGACCCGGTGCTGTGCCGCCAGGGACCGGTGCTCGTATCGTCGTTCCATCCCGAGCTGACCGACGACGACCGCCTCCACCGTCTCTTCCTCGGCTCCGTCGGCGCTTGAGCTGCCGGGACGGTAACTACACTGGGAAGGCCGTCACACCAGCGTCGACGAACAGCGCTGCCGGTCGTGACCACCGCGGGAGACCGCGGCAGAACCACGGGAGAACGCAGTGTCAGGTCATTCCAAGTGGGCCACGATCAAGCACAAGAAGGGTGCCGCCGACGCCAAGCGGGGCAAGCTCTTCGCCAAACTGATCAAGCAGGTCGAGGTCGCCGCCCGGTCCGGTGGAGGCGATCCTGACGCCAACCCGACGTTGCGGACCATGTTCCAGAAGGCCCGCGACAACTCCGTCCCCCTCGACACGATCGAACGGGCGGTCAAGCGTGGCACCGGTGAGCTCGAGGGCGTCGAATACGAGTCGATCACCTACGAGGGCTACGCCCCCGGTGGTGTGGCCCTCCTGATCGAGGTGCTCACCGACAACCGGAACCGAACCGGCTCCGAGATCCGCTCGCTGCTGACCAAGAACGGCGGCTCGCTAGCCGAGCCGGGTGCGGTGGCCTGGCAGTTCCAGCGCAAGGGCGTCGTCAAGGTCGCCCGCTCGGTCGAGGAGGACGATGTCATGCTCGTCGGCCTCGACCACGGTGCCGAGGACCT
This sequence comes from Acidimicrobiia bacterium, assembly GCA_029861725.1. Lineage (GTDB taxonomy): Bacteria > Actinomycetota > Acidimicrobiia > Acidimicrobiales > SZUA-35 > CADEDH01. Next base: position 2,760 of record JAOTYQ010000029.1, read on the forward strand.
CGACGATCATGGCGAGGTCTGGCAGCTCACCTGCGACCCGGGCGACGTGGTCGCAATGCGGCGTGCTCTCGAGGAGGCGGGAATCGCGGTCGAGGAGTCCGACTCGACGATGATGCCGACCAACACCATCCCGATGACCGCCGAGGCCGATGTCAAAGCGGTGCTCCGGTTGATCGACCTCATCGACGACCACGACGACGTGCAGGACGTCCACTCCAACATCGACATCCCCGACGAGGTGCTCGAAGCGGTCTCCTGATCCCGCTGCCTCGCCGGCGGCGCGGCTCAGATGCCCGATGCGACCCCGAGGAGGCGAGAGCGGGTGACGCTGCGCATGCCCCGCCGGAGACTCACGATCGCCCCGATCCAGGCCACCGCACCGACGACGAGCGGGAGGTACCCGGCCCCGAACAGCACACCGGTCGCCTGACTGTAGGCGATCATGATCAGGGGCAGGCTGACCAGGCCCGATGCCTGCTGGGCCGCCGCCGTCGAGCTGACCCTGGCCGAGAGCCGCAGGACCAGCGACAGGCAGATCGCCAGGAAGGGCGGCAGCACCCACAGGATCATCACCCACCACTGGGTGGTGGGGAAGAACCAGCCACCGACCGACGGGCCGACGGTCAGATTGACGATCACCGAGTACAGTCCGAACCCGACTGCCACCGTGGCGTAGCCCGGCAGGAGGCTGGCGATCAGCTTGCCGAGATAGATCTCGCGGGCCGAAGCCGGAGAGTGGGCCAGGAACTCGCCGGTTCCCCGCTCGCGCTCGCCGACGATCGTCGCTGCTCCGACGGCGGTGGAGATCGTCAGCGGCACGATCACGGCAACCGGGGCGAACAGGAAAACGGCGAGCGCATAGCCGGTCTGACCCTCCGGCGAGTCGCCGACGATCTGGGACTGGGCCGACTCGGGGAGCACTTCGAGGGCGTCGGAGACCCGACCGACCACCTCGACGCTACCGATCTGGGTGATGGTCAGGAGCAGGATGGTGGGGATCACGACGAAGAACAGCGAGCCGAGCAAGCTCATCGGTAGCCAGAAGTCGCGAGCCTGGGCCAGTTGCTTGAGGTCGGTGCGGGCAACGGTGACGACCCGCTGCCACCCTGGGCTCGGCCCGCTCACGACCCGACCTCGACGGCGTCGGAGCGAGCGGGACCTGTCGGCTCGTCGGTGCTGCGGCGGTCACGACGGATGGCGAAGTACAGGTCTTCCAGGGTGGGCCGGTACGGCTCGACCGCCAGGATCTCGGCCCCTCGGACGACGAGCTCGGCGACCAGCGCCGGCGTCAGCGCGATGTCGTCGACCGACAACCGGGCGGTGCCGGCCGTGCGCTCGTAGGTCGCGACCCCGGAGCGGTGGACCAGCCAATCGAGATCGGTGCCAGCGGCGGTGGTGATCGATACGATCTCGCTTGGCCAGAACCGCTTGGACAGCTCGCTCGGCGCTCCGGCGACAACCGTCGCCCCCGCTTCCATGACCACCGCCCGGTCGGCCAGGCCCTCGGCCTCGGCCAGGAGGTGGGTGCACATCAGCACCGTGCGACCGTCGCTCGTCATCGACCTGATCAGCTCGAGCACAGCGGCCGCCGACTCGGGGTCGAGGCCGGACGTCGGCTCGTCGAGCAGTAGGAGGTCCGGGCCGTGAGCCACTGCCCGGGCCAGGGCGAGGCGGGTCTTCATGCCCGTCGAGTACCCCCCGACCTCGAGGTGCAGCGACTCGGCGATGCCGAACCGATCGGCCGCCTCGGCGAGGCGCCGATCGGCGGCGGACCCCCGACCGAGCCCGAACAGCTCGGCTGCGTACCGGAGGTTGTCGATTCCGCTGAGCCGGTCGTACAGCGACGGCTTGGCGGTCACCACCCCGCAGCGCCGCCGGACGTGCTCGCCGGCGGTACCCGTCGGATCGTGACCGAAGACCTGAACCGTCCCGGTGTCGGCCTCGAGCGCCCCGGTGATCAGCCTGATCGCGGTGGTCTTGCCGGCGCCGTTCGGGCCGAGGAGCACGGTGATCGAGCCGGCCGGCGCCCGATCGTGACCCCGTCGAGCGCCACGACCGAACCGAACCGTCGGGAGACGTCGTCGAGGTGAACGATCACAACCCGCTCTATCGGCACCGCCGGGGTCGACCTCAAGCCCGCTCGCACCGGCTACCGTCGTACAGGTGTTCGTGCTCGGTGTGGATCCGGGGCTGTCGCGCTGCGGGTATGCGGTCGTCGAGGCAGGCCGTCGCAACAAGGCCCGAGCGGTCGCCCTCGGCGTGATCCGTACCTCGCCAGCCAACGACGTGCCAGCCCGCCTCGCCGAGCTCCAACGCGAGCTACGGGCCCTACTCGACGAGTACCGTCCCATCGTGGTCTCCGTCGAGCGCATCTTCTTCCAGAACAACGTGCGGACCGCGGTCGGCGTGGCCCAGGCCTCCGGCCTTGCGCTGGCCGAGGCGGCCGCCCGCCAGGTCTCGGTCGTCCAGTACTCGCCGTCGGCGGTGAAGTCGGTCGTCGCCGGCGACGGGCGGGCCGACAAGACACAGGTCCAGACGATGGTCCAGATCCTGCTCGGGCTGGCCGGGCCGCCGAAGCCGGCCGATGCGGCCGACGCGGCAGCGCTGGCGCTGTGCCATCTCGCTCACGATCCCGGGTTGCGGGCCGCCCGCCTCGACCAGCGGATCGGGGCCGACGGGGGGCGGGAGGTGGCCTGGTGATCGGCTCGTTGCGGGGCCGGGTGCTCGACCGCGACCCGGTGATCGATCGCAGCGCGCTGCCCGAGGTGATCGTCGAGGTCGCCGGTGTCGGCTACCGGATCACGGTGACCGTCGCCACGCTCGACCGGTTGGGCCTCGATGACGAAGTCCTCCTGCACATCCACCACCACATCCGGGAATCCGACCAGAAGCTCTACGGCTTCCTGGTCAAGGACGAGCGGGTGGCGTTCGAGGGGCTCCTCGCCGCCCATGGAGTCGGCCCGGCGCTGGCCATGGCCGTGCTGTCGACCCACTCCGCTCCCGAGCTGGCCCGGATCCTGGCCGACGACGACCTCGCAGCGCTGTGCGAGGTGCCAGGTGTCGGCAAGAAGACGGCGCAGCGATTGCTGGTCGAGCTCAAATCGAGCCTGGTCCTACCGGAGACCGGTCCCGGGATCGCGATCGACCTCAACGGCGGCACTCCCATCGGCGCCACCCCGGCCGCCGATGTCCGCGAGGCCCTCGTCAACCTCGGCTATTCCGGCGAGGAGGTCAGGGTCGCCCTGGCGGCGCTCCCCTCGGAGCTCCTCGAGGATCCCGCCGGCGATTCCGGTCAGCTGCTGAAGGTCGCCCTTCGGGCGTTGGCCGGGAGCTGAGCGGATGCCCCGCGATGAGTGGCTCGACCCGCACCCCACCCCCGAGGAGTCCGAGGCGGTCCTCGCCGAGGAGAACGGGCTCCGCCCAACGACGATGCACGACTTCGTCGGTCAGGCCGAGCTGAAGGAGCGGCTCGGGATCATCCTCGAAGCGGCCCGGGCCCGCCGCCGTCCGGCCGACCATCTCCTCTTCGCCGGTCCGCCCGGGCTCGGTAAGACCACGCTCGCCGGCATCGTGGCCACCGAGCTCCAGGCCCACCTCCACATCACCTCGGGACCGGCGATCGAGCGAGCTGGCGATCTGGCCTCGATCCTGACCAAGCTCGAACCCGGCGATGTGCTGTTCATCGACGAGATCCATCGCTTGCCTCGGGTCGTGGAGGAGGTGCTCTACCCGGCGATGGAAGACCGCCAGATCGACGTGCTGCTCGGCAAGGGTCCGGCCGCCCGCTCGATCCGCTTCGAGCTCGAGCCGTTCACGATGGTCGGGGCGACGACCAGGACAGGATTGATCACGGGTCCCCTGCGCGATCGGTTCGGCTTCGCCTTCCGGCTCGACTACTACAGCAGCAGCGACCTCCAGGAGATCGTCGTCAGGGCCGCCAAGCTGCTCGAGGTCGAGATCGACCAGGCCGGGGCGGCCGAGATCGCCGGCCGCAGCCGCGGCACGCCCCGGATCGCCAACCGGCTCCTACGCCGGGTCCGCGACTACGCCGAGGTGCGTGGCAACGGCGTGATCGACGAGCGCTCGGCGGCCGACGGACTCGCCGTGTTCGGGATCGACGGCCGGGGGCTCGACAAGATCGACCAGCTCCTGCTGTCGAACCTCTGCGAGAACTTCGGGGGCGGCCCGGTCGGCGTGTCGAACCTCGCGATCAGCGTCGGCGAGCCGGCCGAAACCGTCGAGGACGTGATCGAGCCGTTCCTCATCCAGCAGGGCCTCCTCGTTCGGACCCCCCGCGGGCGGGTGGCCACGCCGGCGTCGTGGCGCCACCTGGGCCTCGAACCACCGCCGGAGGTGACCCTCGTCGAGGAACCACCGGCCTTGTTCGACTGATCCGATGAGCCCGGTTCCCCCAACGCGATCCGGCCCTACCGGGACCGACACCAGCGATGGCGTCGACCGTCACCGGTTCGCCGACTACTTCGACTACGACCTGCCGAGCGACGCGATCGCACAGGAGCCGATCGAGCCCAGGGACGCAGCTCGGTTGCTCGTCGACCGGGGGGAGGAGGTCGTTCACGCCACGGTGGCCGACCTCCCCGAGCTGCTCCAGCCGGGCGACGTGGTGGTCGTCAACGACACCAAGGTCCTCCGGGCCCGCCTCCAGCTCACCAAGGTCACCGGCGGGCGGGTCGAGGTGCTGCTCCTCCAGCCCCTCCCGCCGCCGACCGGGACCGGCCGGCCGACGGCTGCCGGTGGGCGGTGGGAGGCCCTGGTGAAGGCGGGTCGCCGGGTCCGGCCCGGGACCACCCTGGTGCGCGACGGCGAGCCGGCCGTCTCGGTCGGTGCCGAGCTCGGTGACGGCAGGCGGGCTGTCGAGCTCCTCCGGGCCGATCTGATGGAGCGAGCCGGGCAGATCCCCCTGCCGCCCTATATCCACCGGCCGCTGGCCGACGACGATCGCTACCAGACGGTCTTCGCCGAGCATCCGGGGTCTGTGGCTGCGCCCACCGCTGGGCTCCACCTGACCTCTGAGGTGCTCGGACGGTTGCGCCGCCGCGCTGTCGACGTCGTTGCGGTCGAGCTCCGGGTCGGGCTCGGCACGTTCCGGCCGATCACGGCCGAGCGGATCGACGACCACGACATGCACGCCGAGACGTACCGTGTGGCCGAACAGGATTGGGCCAGGATCATGGCTGCCGAGCGCGTGGTGGCTATCGGCACGACCGTCGTCCGGACGCTGGAGTCGGTGGCGGCGACGGGGGAGCTGGCCAGCAGCACCGACCTGTTCATCAGCCGCCCATACCACTGGCAGGTCGTCGACACCCTGCTGACCAACTTTCACGTTCCCCGGTCGTCGCTGCTCGTGCTCGTCGACGCCTTCATCGGACCTCGGTGGCGCGCCCTCTACGACGAGGCGCTGGCGTCCGGCTACCGGTTCTTGTCGTTCGGCGATGCCATGCTCGTCGATCGGCGGCACGCTGAGGGGGAATGAAGCTCACGATCGACATCGAAGCCACCGACGGTCGGGCTCGGGCCGGTCGGATCACGACCGCCCGGGGTGCGTTCCCGACACCGGTCTTCATGCCCGTCGGCACGAGGGCGGCGGTGAAGACCCTCGACACGGCCGACCTCGACGCATTGGCGCCGCCGATCGTGCTCGGCAACACCTATCACCTGATGGAGCGGCCGGGCTCGGAGCTGATCGCCGAGCTCGGAGGCCTGCACCGCTTCATGGACTGGAGCGGTCACATCCTCACCGACTCGGGCGGCTACCAGATCTTCTCGCTCGACCCGGTGATCGACGAGACCGGCGCACGGTTTCGCTCGGTCTACGACGGCTCGATCGTGGAGCTGACTCCCGAGCGGTCGGTCCAGGTCCAGCAGGAGCTCGGCTCCGACATCGCCATGGTGCTCGACGTCTGCCCCGGCTTGCCGGCCGCTCGTGACGATCTCCAAGAAGTCGTCGAGCTGACCCTACGATGGGCCGAGCGCTCGAAAGCGGTCCACGAGCTGGTCGACCAAGCGCAGTTCGGCATCGTCCAGGGCGGCGTCGAACCCGACCTGCGGGCCGAGTCCGCCACCCGCACCGTCGAGATCGGGTTCGACGGCTACGCGATCGGGGGGCTGTCGGTGGGGGAGACCAGAGAGGCGATGACCCCGGCGCTCGCCTCCGCCACCGCCAACCTGCCCGCCGACAGGCCCCGCTACTTCATGGGGCTCGGCGATCCCGTCGGTCTGGTCGAGGCCGTCCACAACGGCGTCGACATGTTCGACTGCGTGCTGCCGACCCGACTCGCTCGCCACGGGACCGCCCTGACGTCGCAGGGACGGCTCAACCTCCGCAACTTGCAGTTCGCACGCGATGACGGACCGATCGATCCCGCCTTCGTTCACGACCGGTCCGGTCGCTTCTCCCGGGCCTATCTGCGCCACCTGCTCGTGACCAGGGAGCCCAGCGCCGGCCGGATCATCACGTTGCACAACCTTGCGTGGCTCGCCGATCTCGTCGGTCAGATGCGCCAGGCGATCGTTCTCGGCCGGTTCGAGCAGTTCCGCCAGTCGGTCTGGCAGGCGTGGGCACCCGGCGAGAAACCCGACGGACCGGTAAGCTGAGGTCGTCCCAGATCGGTCAGAAGCACTCGGTCAAAGCACCGATTGGCCCAGCGAGGCGCCTGATTCCGCCGGCCAACCGCTACCGTCTCGTGGCTGGAGGTTGCCCCAATGGAGCCACTAATCCCCCTGATTCTCATCGGCGGGGTCATGTACCTCGTGCTGATCCTGCCACAGCAGCGGCGCAACAAGGAGCACAAGGCCCTGCTGGCGAGCCTCGAAGTCGGTGACGAGGTAGTCATGAACTCCGGCATCCACGGCTTCGTCTCGGCCGTCGACGCCGACATCCTGTGGATCGAGGTCGCACCCAACACCGAGCTGAAGGTGTCGAAGAGCGCGATCGCCGGCAAGATCCAGGCTCCCGACGACGAGGAGGACGACTCAGCCGACGACTCAGCCGACGACCCGACGGACGACACCGCGGAGGACTCCTGACGATGGCTCGCCGGACCTCGGCCCTCGTCGTCATCGTCGTCACGGTCGCGGCCGCGATCTACACCCTGGTCGCCGGCAACGAGCCGCTGCTCGGCCTCGACCTCCAGGGTGGGGTCTCGGTCGTGCTCCAGCCGACCACGCCCATCGATCCCGACACCGGTGAGCAGCTCGACATCGACGAGGAGGCCCTCGACCAGACGGTCGAGATCATCCGGTCCCGAGTCGACGCGCTCGGAGTTGCCGAACCGGAGATCTCGCGCCAGGGCGACACGATCGTCGTCGATCTGCCCGGGGTCAAGGAGCAGCAGCGGGCGCTCGAGCTCGTCGGTCAGACCGCCGAGCTGCGGTTCCGGCCGGTCATCTTCGACCTCGGGCCGGAGCTGACCCTCGACCCCGAGCTGAACACCGAGACTGAAGGGGACGGCCAGCCGGCCGAGCCCGACGAATCGACCGAGACCACGGACGGGGACGAGAGCTCGCTCGGCCCGGTGGCCGGCCGGTTCGCCCCGCTCAGCACCTCGACCGAGACCGCGGAGACCACCGAGCCCACGGAGACCACCGAGCCAGCGGAGACCACGGAGACCACGGAGACCACGGAGGCGAGCGAGCCAGCGGAGACCACGGAGACCACGGAGGCGAGCGAGTCCGTCCTGCCACCGGGGGAGCAGGGCACCCTGGAACCGGAGGAGCTGGCGGTGATAGAGGCCTGCTCCATCTCCGGGGTCACCCCGCCCGAGGAGGACTTCGCCGACCGGCCGGTCGTCCTCGTCGACGACACCGGCAACCGGGTGTGCCTCGGCCCGACGCTCCTCACCGGCGAGGCGCTGGAGACGGCAGGCGTCGACATCGACCCCTCGGGCCAGTGGACCGTCAACCCCACGTTCCGGCGGGGGGCCGACGGCATCGACGCATTCAACGAGGCGGCGGTGCTCTGCTACGTCCAGTCCCCCGATCCGGTCATCTGTCCGTCCGGGCGGCTGGCGATCGTGCTCGACCACGAGGTCGTGTCGAGCCCCACCATCAACGCCCCGATCTTCGGCCGCGATCAGATCGTGATCTCGGGCGGCTTCGAGGAGGACGAAGCCCGCGACCTCGCATCGGTGCTGCGCTTCGGTGCGTTGCCGCTCGAGCTGGAGACCCAGCAGACCCGTACCGTGTCGGCCACCATCGGTGACGACGTCTTGCGCTCCGGCGTCATCGCCGGGCTGATCGGGCTGGGGCTCGTCGCCGTGTACCTGCTCGCCTACTACAAACTGGCCGGTCTCGTCGCCATCGGCGGCCTCGCCATCTCGGCGGTGTTGCTCTGGGCGATCATCGCCTGGTTCGGCGAGAACCTCGGACTGGCGCTCACCCTCGCCGGGGTGGTCGGCCTCATCGTCTCGGTGGGGGTCTCCGCCGATTCGAACATCGTCTACTTCGAGAACGTCAAGGACGCCTACCGGGCGGGGCGGAAGATCCCGACCGCGGTCGAGCGGGCCTACCAGAGCGCGATCTCGACCATCGTCAAAGCCGACATCGTCAGCCTGATCGCCGCCGCGTTGCTGTACTGGCTGACGGTCGGCGCAGTACGTGGCTTCGCCTTCTACCTCGGGCTGGCCACGATCCTCGATCTCGTCATCTCCTGGCTCTTCATGCGCCCGGCGCTCGCCTATCTGGCCCGCCGCCGGGCGGTGATCGAGAACCCCGGCCTCCTCGGCCTGCCAACCACCGGAGGCAGCCCATGAGCTTCGTTCGCACCCTCTACCGAGGCGAGACGAACATCGACTTCCGGCCCCTGTGGAAGCGATCGGTAGCGATCTCCGGAGCGCTCGTCGTCGTGTCGCTCCTGTTGCTGCTCGTCCGCGGCCTCAACCTCAGCATCGACTTCGAGGGGGGTGGAGTGTGGGAGGTCCCGGTCGCTGAGACGGTCACGGTCGCCGATGGCCGGGCCGCCGCCGGTATCGACAATGCCCGGGTCCAGCTCGTCGAAGACCCCGGCCGGGGGACCTTCGTCCGAGTCCAATCGGGAACCGCCGACATCGACCGGAGCCCGGAGATCGTCGCCGGCCTGGCCGAGCTCGGCAACGTCTCGATCGACGAGGTGAGCGTGTCGACCGTCGGCCCAACCTGGGGCTCACAGATCACCTCCAAGGCATTGCGGGCACTGGTGTTCTTCTTCCTCGCCGTCGCCGCTTACCTGGCCTGGCGGCTCGAGTGGCGCATGGCGATCGGCGCGCTGGTCGCCGTCGTCCACGACCTCGCGATCACCGGTGGTGTGTACTCGCTGTTCTGGTTCGAGGTCAGCCCGGCCACGATCATCGCCCTGCTCACCATCCTCGGCTACTCGCTGTACGACACAGTCGTGGTCTACGACAAGGTTCTCGAGAACCAGGACTCGCCGATCGGGGATGGGGTGACCCACACCGAGCTGGTCAACCGCTCGATGAACCAGGTGCTGATGCGCTCGATCAACACGACGATCACCACCGTCCTTCCGGTGCTCTCGATGCTCGTCATCGGCGGGGTGTTCCTCGGTGGAGCAACCCTCCGAGACTTCGCGTTGGCGCTGTTCATCGGCCTGATCCTCGGCACCTACTCGTCGATCTTCCTCGCCGCCCCTGTGCTGGCGTGGCTCAAGGAGCGGGAGCCGGTCGACGACGCGACCCGTCGTCGCCAGCGTCGGGCGGCGGAGGCCTTCGGGTCCGAGCCGGAGCCGGTCGAGCCGGTCGAGCCGGTCGCGGTGGGCGGTGTCACCCCCCGACCGCGCAAGGGCCGCAAGAAGCGTCGCTAGGGGTGCGTCGAGCACGGCTCCGGCTCCGGAACGCTCTAACGTGGTAACCATGCCAACCGGTGCACGCTGCTGCTGCTCAGGGGTCACCTGGTGGTAACCGTCGAGCGGGTCCTGCCCTGGCGCCGCGAGAAACGCCAAACCGAAGACCAGATCGCGGCCCTGGTCGAGGGGTTCCGGGGGCCGGACCGGGAGCGGCAGATCGATGTGGTCTCTCGGGCCTACCGGATGGCAGACAAGGCCCATGCCAGCCAGCGGCGGAAGTCGGGCGAGCCCTACATCGTCCACCCACTGGCGGTGGCGAGGATCGTGGCCGACCTCGGCCTCGACGAGGTGACGATCGCGTCGGCCCTCCTGCACGATGCCGTCGAGGACACCCGCATCGAGCTCGACGACATCCAGCGGGCGTTCGGCAACGACGTCGCCACCATCGTCGACGGTGTGACCAAGCTCGATCGGGTCCGCTTCGACTCGAGGGAGGCGGCCCAGGCGGCATCGTTCCGCAAGATGATCGTGGCGATGGCCAAGGACATACGGGTCCTGATCATCAAGCTGTGCGATCGTCTCCACAACCTCCGCACCATCGCCGCCCTGCCAGACTGGAAGCAGGAACGGACGGCGCGGGAGACGCTCGACATCTACGCGCCGCTGGCCCACCGCCTCGGCATGCAAGAGATCAAGATGCAGCTCGAGGACCTCAGCTTCGCCGCCCTCCACCCCAAGCGCTACGCCGAGATCGAGCACATGGTGGCCCGGCGGGCTCCCGAGCGTGACTTCTACCTGACCCAGGTACTCGAGGACATCCGCTACCGGGTCGTCGAGCTGAACATCGAGGCCGAGGTGGCCGGTCGGGACAAGCACCTCTACTCGATCTACGAGAAGATGGTCCTCAAGGACAAGGAGTTCGACGAGATCAACGACCTCGTCGGGATCCGGGTCATCGTCGACACCGTGCGGGACTGTTACGCCGCCCTTGGCTCGATCCACGCCACGTGGAAGCCCGTCCCGGGCCGGTTCAAGGACTATGTGGCGATGCCGAAGTTCAACCTCTACCAGTCGTTGCACACCACGGTCATCGGGCCGCAGGGCAAGGCGATCGAGGTCCAGATCCGGACCCGGGAGATGCACGACCGGGCCGAGGGGGGTGTGGCCTCGCACTACGGCTACAAGGACGGCAACGGCGACGGCAAGGTCGACCTGCCGTGGCTGACTCGGATCATCGACTGGGAGAAGGAGACCTCCGACCCGACCGAGTTCCTCGACAACCTCAAGGTCGACCTCGACCAGGAGGAGGTGTTCGTCTTCACCCCCCAGGGCCAGGTGACGACGCTCCCGGCCGGCTCGACCCCGATCGACTTCGCCTACGCGGTTCACACCGAGGTCGGTCACCGCTGCGTCGGGGCCAAGGTGGACGGCCGGCTCGTTCCCCTCTCCGAGCCGCTGCACTCGGGCGAGACGGTGGAGATCTTCACGTCGAAGGTCGAAGGGGCCGGGCCGTCTCGCGACTGGCTCAAGTTCGTCTCCTCCCACCGGGCGTCATCGAAGATCAAGCAGTGGTTCTCCCGGGAGCGTCGCGAAGACGCGGTCCGGGAAGGGAAGCACGAGCTCGAGCGGGCGCTGCGGCGAGAGGGCATGACGATGGCCGATCTGGCCAAGACGTCCCGGGCCAAGCGGGGCAAGGGCGCGGCCGGGAGCCTCGAGTCGATCGCCCAGGGGATGAACTACGTCGACCTCGAATCACTGCACGCCGCGATCGGTGAGGGGCACATCTCGGCCGAGATGGCGGCGGCTCGCATCGTCAAGGAGCTGGCGACCGCCGAGGCCCCGCCGCCCGAGCGGATCGTCACCCCGAGGGCGAAGCCGCGACGCGACCCAGGCTCGGTCGGCGTGCGGGTCGAGGGCTTCGATGACGTGTTCGTCCGCCTCTCGCGCTGCTGCACCCCGGTACCCGGCGACGGCATCATGGGCTTCGTCACCAGGGGTCGCGGGGTGTCGGTCCACCGCACCGACTGCTCGAACGCCGAGTCGCTGGCCACGGCCCAGGCCGATCGCTTGATCGACGTCGAGTGGGACATGGAGGGCCAGGCAGACAGCTTCGTGGTCTCGCTCGAGGTCCGGGCGTACGACCGCATCCACCTGCTGGCCGACGTGTACCAATCGGTCTCGGACCAGCACATCAATATCCTGTCCTCGGCCTCGGCCACCGCCGATGACCGGATCGCCAAGCTCACGTTCGAGTTCGAGATCGTCGACCTCGCCCATCTCGACTGGCTGATCCGCTCGATCCGCCAGGTCGACGGCGTCTACGACGTGTTCCGGGTCGTGCCGGGCCAGAACCGCTGACGTCCCGCCGGTAAGACCGCAAAACAGAGTTCGGGACCGGGTGCGGGACGGTTAGGGTCTGGCCCATGATGCGCACTCATCTCTGCGGGGAGCTCCGCCAGGACGACATCGGCCAGGAGGTCACGCTGACCGGCTGGGTGAACCGACGGCGGGAGCACGGTGAGCACCTCGCGTTCGTCGACCTGCGCGACCACAGCGGCATCATCCAGTGCGTCGTCGACAACACGGTCGACGTCCGCAGCGAGTACGTGCTGGCGGTGACCGGCACCGTGGCCCAGCGCCCGGAGGGCACCGTCAACGAGGCCCTCCCCACCGGGCAGGTCGAGGTCGTCGATGCCAAGGTCGAGATCCTGTCGGTGGCCGAGCCGCCCCCATTCCCCCTCGACGACCGGGCCGACGACGTCGATGAGATGGTCCGCCTCCGGTACCGCTATCTCGATCTGCGCCGACCCCGGATGCAGCGGAACCTGAGGATCCGCTCGACCGTCAACGCTGCGGTCCGGGCGGCAATGGACCGCCAGGGCTTCATCGAGGTCGAGACGCCGATGCTGATGCCGAGCACCCCTGAAGGAGCCCGGGAGTTCCTCGTGCCGTCGCGACAGCGTCCCGGGTCGTTCTATGCGCTGCCCCAGTCGCCCCAGCTCTACAAGCAGCTCCTGATGGTCGGAGGCATCGACCGCTACTACCAGGTCGCCCGATGCCTGCGGGACGAGGACCTCCGGGCCGACCGGCAGTACGAGTTCATGCAGCTCGACCTCGAGATGAGCTTCGCCCACATCGACGACGTGCTCGCCGCGGTCGAGGAACCGGTTCTCGATGCCGCCGAGGCGGTCACTGGCGTCCGGCCCGACACGGTGCCCCGCCTCACCTGGACCGAAGCGATGGAGCGGTTCGGCTCCGACAAGCCCGATCTCCGCTTCGGCATGGAGCTGGTCGAGCTGACCGACGTGTTCGCCGGCACCGGGTTCAAGGCGTTCTCGGCCGCCGAGTCGATCAAGGGCATCAAGGCGGCAGCGGCCGCCCCCGAGTGGGGCAGGAACAAGCTCGACAACCTCACCGATCACGCCAAGATGCTCGGCGCCAAGGGCCTGGTCTGGATGAAGGTGGGAGCCGACGGCACCCTCGACTCGCCGGTTGCGAAGTTCCTCTCCGACGACGAGATCGCCGGCCTGGTCAAGACGTTCGATGCCGCCCCCGACGACTTGCTGCTGCTCGTCGCCGACGACTGGATGACAACCTGCGAGGTCCTCGGCGACCTCCGCAACCAGCTCGGTCGGCCCCCGGTGAGCGAGGGACCCTACGAGTATCTGTGGGTGGTCGACTTCCCGATGTTCGTCGGGATCGACGAAGCGACCGGGATACCCAAGCCCGGCCATCATCCGTTCTGCCACCCCCACCCGGACGACATCGACAAGCTCGAGTCCGACCCGATGACGGTTCGGGCCTGGGCCTACGACCTCGTCCTCAACGGATGGGAGCTGGGCTCGGGCAGCATCCGGATCCATGACGCCGAGCTGCAGCAGCGGGTGTTCGCCGTGCTCGGCATCGACGAGGCCGAGGCCGAAGCCCGGTTCGGCTTCTTCCTCAAGCCGTTCGAGTACGGTGCCCCGCCCCACGGCGGGTTCGCCATCGGAATGGAACGACTGATCGCCATCCTGGCCGGTGAGGAGAACATCCGGGAGGTCATCGCGTTCCCCAAGCCCCAGTCCGGTCTCGATCCGATGACCGGCGCTCCCACCGAGGTCGACGACACCCAGCTCGCCGAGCTCGGCATCCGTCTGCTCCCACCGTCGACCTGAGCCGTCGAGCGCTGGCACGTGGAGGATCTGTTCGCAGCGGCGGCGAAGTCCCGGCTCGAAGCGAGGGCGCCGCTGGCGGCCCGGCTCCGACCGCAGTCGCTCGACGAGGTCGTCGGTCAGCGAAACCTCCTCGGCCCCGACCGCCCCCTCCGGCGGCTCGTCGAGGCCGACCGATTGTCATCGGTCATCCTGTGGGGCCCGCCCGGCACCGGGAAGACGACCCTGGCCCGGCTGGTGGCCGAGGCGTCGTCGAAGGAGTTCGTGCAGCTCTCGGCGGTGAGCGCGTCCGTCAGGGACGTCCGCGCGGTCATCGCCGAAGCCGAGGAGCGTCTCGGCAGCCACGATCGCGGCACGATCCTGTTCCTCGACGAGGTCCATCGCTTCAACAAGGCCCAGCAGGACGCGCTCCTGCCAGCCGTCGAATCCGGTCTCCTGATCCTGATCGGAGCTACGACCGAGAACCCGTTCTTCGAGGTCAACGCCCCGCTGCGAAGCCGATCGACCCTCTTCCGGCTCGAACCGCTCGACGAGGACGACCTGGTCGTCCTCCTCGAGCGGGGTCTCGAGCGGGAGGGGGCGACCGCCACCGACGACGCAATCGAGTACCTCGCCGGGCGGGCCGCGGGCGACGGCCGACAGGTGCTCACCACCCTCGAGGTTGCGGTGGCGCTGGCGGCCGCCGCCGACGCCGATGCGATCGACGCCGGGCGACCGGTGACCGTCGAGCTCACCCACGCCGAAGCGGCGACCGACCTGAAGGCCCTCCGCTACGGGCGCGACGAGCACTACGACGTGATCAGCGCGTTCATCAAGAGCATCCGGGGATCCGACCCCGACGCCGCCCTCTACTGGCTCGCCCGCATGCTGACCGCCGGCGAGGACCCTCGGTTCATAGCCCGCCGACTCGTCATCGCCGCTTCCGAGGACATCGGCATGGCCGACCCGATGGCGCTGGTCGTCGCCGACGCCGCAGCCCGGGCGGTGGAGTTCGTCGGGCTGCCCGAGGCGAGGATCAACCTTGCCCACGCCACCGTCCACCTGGCGACCGCCCCGAAATCGAACGCCGCCTATGCCGGCCTGAACGCCGCGTTGGCCGACGTCCAGCAGCGGCCCGCCGGCGAGGTCCCACTACACTTGCGCGACGCCAGCTACCGGGGCGCCGCATCCCTCGGTCACGGCAAGGACTACCAGTACCCCCACGATCATCCCGGTGGCTGGGTCGAGCAAGAGCACCTGCCCGACGAGATCGCCGAGACCCGCTACTACCGACCAACCGACCGGGGCCACGAGGCGAACATCGCGGAGCGCCTGTCGGCCCACCGCCGGCGTCCCGAGTCGCCCCCCGACCACGACGAACCAAGCGAGGCCAACGACCGATGACGATTGCCGAGTTCGCCGCCGTCGTGGTCGCCATCGCCGTCGTCGTCGCGTCGGTGTTCCTGGTGACCGCGGTGAACAACCTGAACAACTCGTTGGCCAAGCTGGAAGACACCGCCCAGCAGCTTCGCACCGAGGGCCTGGCGGCGTTTCGCGAGCTCCGCCAGCTGATCGCCGATGCCGACGCCGAGCTCGACAAGGTCGACCTGGTCCTCGACCGGGCCGATCAGGCGACGACTGCGATCAGCGAGACCTCTCGTCGCACCCACGAGGCGGTCCAGGACCCGATGATCAGAACGCTCGCCGTGGCGTCCGGCACCAGCAAGGTGGCCCGGACGTGGTTGTTCGGCCGGCGCCGTCGGAAGTCGCTGACCGCATGATCCGCCTCTTCCGCCTCCTTGGCCGCCTCGGCCTCCGGTGGATGGTCGTCGGCGCGGTGGCTCGCGTCGCCGGCCGATACGTCGGTCGCAGCACGGTCGAACGGGCCGGGCGTGACCTCGAGGCCAAGGCGCAGGACCGGCTTCCCGCCCCCATGGCCAGGGCCGTGTCCGCCCTCCCACCGGAGGCGCTCCAGGTCGGTGGCACCGCCGTCGTCGCCGGCCGCGCCGCCAAGGGCGCGGTGACGACGACCCGGCAGGCCGGCCGGCTCGCTCGGACCGGCACGCAACGAGCGACCGCCGGGATCAGCGCCGCCCGATCGGTCCTCGACCAGGTCCGCAGCGAGACCGAAGCGAGCACCCGCAGGCTCCGAGCTCGCTACCTCGGCGCCGCCCTCGGGTCGGAGGCGGCCACCGACTCGCTGCTCGATCGCCGCGCTGCCCCGCGACCGGAGCTCGACGTGTGGGCCGATCCCCATGACATCGATCCCCATGACGCCGATCCCCACAACACCGTGCCCGCTCCCGTCGCCCCCGGTCGCCGCCGCAGCCGGCGCCGTCCGAGGAAGCTCGCCGAGCGGGTCCGCCGCTCGTACCGACCCACCGAGAAGCCCTGGGACCACTGAGCCGTCGAGCCGGCGCCACCGCCGGAAAGTCCAACGGCCGGACCAGACCAGCCCGGTAGCCTTGAGATACCTATGAAAGCAAACGAGCTGCGTCGCGCCTTCACCGAATTCTTCACCGAGCGGGGTCACCAGGAGATCCCGTCGGCGTCGCTCATCCCGCACGACGACTCGCTGCTCTTCGTCAACGCCGGGATGGTGCCGTTCAAGTCGTACTTCCTCGGTGAGGAAAAGCCTCCCAAGTCTCGGGCGGTCACGGTGCAGAAGTGCGTCAGGGCCGGTGGCAAGCACAACGACCTCGACGAAGTCGGCCGGACCAGCCGCCACCTCACGTTCTTCGAGATGCTCGGCAACTTCAGCTTCGGCGACTACTTCAAGGCCGAGGCCATCCCGATGGCGTGGGAGTTCTTCACCCAGGTCCTCAAGCTCGACCCCGACCGTCTCTGGGTCACCGTGCACGTCAGCGACGACGAGGCCGAGGAGATCTGGCGGGACACGATCGGCCTCCCCCCCGAGCGGATCCAGCGGCTCGACGAGGACAACTGGTGGCGGATGGCCGACACCGGACCGAACGGCCCGAGCTCGGAGATCTTCTGGGACAAGGGCCCCGAGTACGGGCCCGGCGGTGGTCCCGCCCACGGAGGTGAGGAACGCTTCGTCGAGATCTGGAACCTCGTGTTCATGCAATACGAGACCGACGAGTCCGGGGAGAGCAAGCCCCTGCCCAAGCCGTCGATCGACACCGGTGCCGGGCTCGAACGGGTCCTCGCCGTGCTGCAGGGCAAGGAGTCTGTCTTCGAGATCGACGAGATGGCCCGGCTCGTCGAGGCCGCCGAGTCGATCACCGGCTACCGGCTGGGACACGACGACGACTCCGACCTGGCGCTGCGAGTCCTGGCCGAACACGCCCGCACGATGACGTTCCTGATCAGCGATGGCGTGTTCCCGTCCAACGAGGACCGCGGCTACGTGCTCCGGCGGATCATGCGGCGGGCCATCCGCTTCGCGTACCTGCTCGGGGTCGAGGAGCTCGTGACGCCCCGCCTCGTCGATGCCGTCGTCGACATCATGGCCGACGACTACCCCCAGCTCCGCGATACCCACGAGCTGATCTCCTCGATCGTCGAGCGTGAGGAGTCGCAGTTCCGCAAGACGCTCGTGACCGGCTCCGCCATCCTCGACGAGCACCTGACCACATTGCCTCCGGGTGGTGAGCTGCCCGGATCGGTCGCCTTCCTTCTGCACGACACCTACGGCTTCCCGGTCGAGGTGACGGCCGAGGTCGTCGCCGAGCGCGGCTACACCGTCGACCAGGCAGGCTTCGACACCGAGATGGCGGCCCAGCGAGCCCGGGCCAAGGAGGCCCGCAAGGGCGGTTCCCAGGACGCCGACTTCGACGAGGTCCAGGCCCTCGTCGAGCGTTCCGGTACCACCGAGTTCGTCGGGCGCGACCAGCTCGTCGACGTGGGTTGCACCGTGCTGCTCGTCACCGACGGGGGCGACAGCGGCCTCCGCTCGATCTTCCTCGACCGCTCTCCGTTCTACGCTGAGGCCGGCGGCCAGATCGGCGACACGGGCACGATCACGACTGCGACCGGGACCGCCGAGGTCCTCGACACCGTGTATGCCGTGCCCGGCGTGCACCGCCATGTCGTTCGCATCGTCGAAGGCACGGTCGAGGCGGGGCAGGACGCCACTGCATCGATCGACGTTGCGCGGCGCGACGCCATCCGCCGCAACCACACAGGCACCCACGT
>JAOTYQ010000406.1 GCA_029861725.1 Acidimicrobiia bacterium
GCGACCAGATCGACCGGCTCAACGGCAACGGTGGCCTCGACACCTGCAGCAACGGCGAGACCCTGATCTCCTGCGAGCTGTAGAAACCGCCGACCGGCGATTCTGGAGGGGGGTGCCTACCGGCGACCCGGCGCGGCAGATCAGCCCACCAGCACGACCGATGCGTAGTACTCGCTGAAGGGGGATCCGTCGTCGAGACTGTCGTGCTCTCGTTGGGCCTTGACCAGCAAGTAGGTCAGCTCACTGCGACTCGCCCGCCGACCGAGCCGATCGCCGAGATGGGCCTCCAGGTAGCCGGCGTAGTACAGCGGCCAGTCAGGATCGACGCCATCGCTCTCGATGTAGGCGGCGTGGTGGGCGTGACCGGCAGCAATGATGAGCTCCGCAAGCTCGGACTGCGAAATCGGGACGCCCATCGGCTCCATCCTCTCGTCCGCGAGCCCGAGCGAAGTACAGCACCTCGATCCAGGCCCATGAGCAGCCTACCGCTTGGTCGTCACCGCCCAGGTTGCCCGCCATCCGGCAAAGCCACCCTTGACAGGCTAACGCTGTTAGCCGATACTGAAGCCAACGCAGAGCTAACACTGTTAGCTGACTGAGGAGACGTCGAGATGACCGCAACCACCCCAGCAACCCCGCCGAGCCGGACCATGAACACACCGGTTTCGATCACCGCCGGACGCGACCGTGCGGCCCAGATCATCCTTGGCCTCTGTGCAGTCGGTGCGCTTGTCGCTACCGCAGCAACGGTCGGCGAGGTCACCGACACCGACGGAGCTGTCCGGGTGGCCGAGACCTGGCGGCTAGGTGGACTGCCGGTCTTCGCTGGGTTGTTCCTCATCCTGGCCGCCGCTCCCCGCCGGATGGCCGGGCTGTGGGAACTCGTCATCGCCAACAAACTCGCCCTCGTCGCCGCCGGTGCCACGTACCTCTCCGGCATCGAGGGCGCCAACGACTTCGTCTACGTCGACGGCGTCCTCGTCGTCTTGCTGGTCGCCGCCTACGTGCTGGCCAGGGGCTGGACCGCTTGGAGCCAACGATGACCACCATTCAGCGCCCGCAGGACACTGCAAGGACCAGTCAGGACAACACGATGACCACAACCGTGCCCACCCGAGGGACCGACCCCACGACCGACCGTGCACCCGCCGTGCCATCTCACCGGATGCACTGGAACTGGTTCGGCGTCTGGGCCTTCCTCACCAGCTTCGCCGTATTCGAAGTCGTCAAGCATGGCTACGTGAACGGCTCGGCCCTGGACGCGATCGCACTGACCGCCACCGCGTTCGGTTTCTTCGTCGCCCCCGATCTCACCTTCTTCATCGGCGCCGGGCAACCGGTCACGAAGGGGCACCTGGCCCCCCGAGCCGTCCGGTGGTACAACGCCATGCACCGCATCTCGGTTCCGTTGGTACTGACCTCGATCATCGGGGTCGCCCTGGCCCCGTTGGCATTCGGGCCGTTGGCGCTGTTCATCGGGGGGCTTTCCTGGATGGCCCACATCGCCCTCGACCGTACCGCCGGCTATGGGCTCCGTAACCCCGACGGCAGTCGCGGCCATTCATGAGCCGCAAGGAGCAGATCGTCGACGTCGCCCGACAGCTGCTCGAGGCCGACGGCCCGGGGGGTGTCACGATGCGAGCCATCGCCGACAGACTCGAAATCCGGGCTCCGTCGCTCTACAAACACATCGCCGACAAGCACGAGCTCGAGGTCGCCCTCATCGCCCGGGGCTTCGCCGAACAAGCGGAGGCGTTCACCGCCGCCATCAGCAACACCACCGAGCCGGTGGCGGCCATCGCTCACTCCTACCGCAGCTGGGCCCTGGCAAACCCTCACCTGTACGCACTCATGACCAGCAACCCACTCCCAAGGAACGACCTTCCGGCCGGCCTCGAGATCGCCGCCGCAGCACCCCTCGTCGAAGCCGTGCACGGCAACACCGACCGAGCACGAGCACTGTGGGCCTTCGCCCACGGCATGGTCAGCCTCGAACTCGCCAAGCGCTTCCCACCCGACGCCGACCTCGACACCGCCTGGGCCACCGGCCTCCGCAGCCTCGCCAGCTGAACACCCGAGAACGGCTGGTGCCGTCGAACCGTCAGCCACGCTTTTTCGTCGGCCGCTACTGGTTGGCGTGCAGTTCCGTGTTGAGACCGACCCAGCGGCTGCCGTCGGAGGGAACCACCTCGACAGCCCCGGTCTGGCTGTTCCGCCGGTAGAGCAAGTCGGAGCTGCCAGACAGCTCCCGCCCTCGGCGCACCGTGCCATCGGGGAGGGTCACCTTGGTGCCACCGGTGACGTACAGCCCGGCCTCGACCGTGCACCGATCGCCGAGCGAGATCCCGATGCCGGCGTTGGCCCCGATCAGGCAGTTCTCGCCAACCCGGATCACTTCGGTACCGCCACCCGACAGCGTGCCCATGATCGAGGCACTACCACCGAGATCGGAGTTGGCGCCGACGACGACACCAGCGCTGATCCGTCCCTCGACCATCGACGGTCCGAGCGTCCCGGCATTGAAGTTCACGAATCCCTCGTGCATCACGGTCGTGCCCTCGGCCAGGTGGGCGCCGAGACGGACCCGGTCGGCGTCGGCGATGCGGACAGCGTCGGGGATGACGTAGTCGGCCATCCGGGGGAACTTGTCGACCGACGTCACATGGAGGTCGTGGCCGCGGGCGGCGGCCGCAGCCCTGAGCGCGTCGACCTTGGCCGGAATGACCGGGCCAGCACTCGTCCACGCCACGTTGCTGAGCAAACCGAAGACTCCCTCGAGATTGATCTCGTTCGGCTTGCAGGCTCGCCGACTGATCAGGTGCAGCCGCAGGTAGGCGTCGGCTGCGCTCTCCGCCGGCTCGGAGACCGCGTCGATCGTGACCGTGACCGTCTCACCCCGGATGATGCCGGCCTGCTCGGCGAGGCAGGACCGGGCTGGCTCGAACTCGCCGCCGGGAAACCAGGCGTCGATCGTGGCGCCGGATTCCGAGTCGAGGTACGTGTGGCCAGTAGCGGTGATTCCCATGGTGACAGTGTGTCACCTCGACCCGGCGACTCCCCTCACGCACAGGCGGTGACCCGCACCGCCGGCCGCCCGTCGACCGTGATCGAGTCCACCTGGCGAGTGTCGGACCCGAGACCAGCCCACGCGTCGGCCGCAGCGTCGAGCTCCACCGTCTCCTGTGCGTCGTCGCCGACGAGGTCGACGGCGATGCAGTCCTCCCCCCCGGCCGACCACGTCACGTAGCGGTCGCCACCCCAACCCTCGCCAGCCAAGCGGCCCAGCCACAATCTGACCACGAGCTCCCCGAGCCGGCCCTCGTCGATGACGGTGCCCCCGGCTGGTGGGGCCGGGACTACGATCTCGGCGTCGATCGAGCGATCGGTGCCGGGGTGGAGGATCTCCTCGCTCGTCACGGGCGGGGTCATCAGGGCGTCGTCGACTGCCGCTTCCCCACCGGTGGCGGCCAGCTCGCTGACGTAGCGCTCGCCGTCGAGGTACGGCGAGCCCTGCAGATCCTGCACGACGGGCGGGAGCGAGAACAGCCGGTCGAGATCCTCGGGCGACAGTGCGGTCAGCTCCTCCTGGGTCAGCTGCAGCTGATGCTGACTGGACAGCTGCTCGCGCCACAGGGCCTCGACCCGGCTTGCGTTCCCCTCGACGACGGCCGAGAAGCCATAGTCGGCCTCGCCGTCGGCGAAGTCGTCACGGTCGAGATCGAACCACTGATCGTCGAACGCATGGACGAGCTCGTGGACGAGAACGAGCTGCGAGTACAGCGAGAAATCAGCACCACGGACGACCAGCTGACCGGTCTCGGGATCGTAGAAGCCGACGACCGCCACCTCGAGCGACTCCCGGAACGTCTCGGCAAGCGAAGCTTCGGGATCGAGCAGGCCCAGGGCCGTCAGCGTGACGTCGTCCACCTCGAGGTCCTCGCGGTACTCGTCGAAGTCGGACAGCAGCTCCCGATCGAACTCGGCGTCGTCGAGGATCTCGACCTCGGGGAAGGTACGGAACGGTCGGCCCCGCACCTGCTGGACGAAGTCGGCGGCGTCGCAGATCACCGGGTCGACCCCGTCCGGGCAGGCCAAGGAGTCGACCTGGGGTCGCTCTTGGTCCGCAGCCTCTCCATCGGGCTGGGTCACGTCGGGTTCGGGCGCCGCCTCGGCGGCATCGTCGTCGTCCGGCGGCAGGTCACCGAACCCGGAGGCCTCCTCACCCTCGTCGGCGGTGGCCGGGCCGGTCGTCGTGGGCGCCGACGTCGTCGAGTCGGTGACGACATCGGCGTCGGAGGTGTCGGTGAGCTGCCCCACTCCGAGCAACGCAGCGAGTACGATCACGGCACCAAAAACCGTGGCCACGGCCAACGTGAACCCCTCGGGGAACCGTTGCCGTCCGTCGTTCGAGGGACCTGAGTCCTCGTGAACTGGTAGTGGAGTCATGAACACCGATGCTGAAGCCGACCTGGGTAGATCTCTCTCCAACCTAGGAGTTCATCGGCTGTCCGGAGCATCGGGCAAGCGGATAGGTTGCTCGCAGACCCGAGTCGGGCGGTGGAGACACACCATATGACAAGCGATGATCTTGGAGAGCTGAGCGAGCGCCTTCGCCAGCTTGCCCGTGTGCCGAACCTCCTCGTCGCCTGCGATTACGATGGGACGCTCGCCCCGCTCGTCGACGACCCGATGGCCGCCACGCCGAACCGGGACGCCGTCGCCGCGATGCGATCCTTGGCGGAGCAGGCAAACACGCATGTGGCGGTCATCTCGGGCCGGAGCCTGCGCGACCTGGCGCTGCTGTCGCGCTTTCCCGAAGAGATCCGCCTCGTCGGCAGCCATGGCAGCGAGTTCGACCTCGGTTTCGCGTCCCAGCTCGATGCCGATCTGCTCGAACGGCGGGCCCAGCTCATCGCCGATGTCAGGGGGCTCGGCTCGAAGTACGGGGCCCTGGTCGAGGAGAAGCCGACCGGCGCCACGTTCCACTTTCGGAGCATGCCGAACGACGAGCAGCAGGCCGCACGGGACGAGGTCGTGCGAGGCCCCGCCAGCCGCGACGGCATCCACACCAGGACAGGGCACGACATCATCGAGATGTCGGTCATCGAGACGAACAAGGGCACGGCGCTGGAGGTGATCCGCCACCAGGTCGGGGCATCGGCGGTCGTCTTCATCGGCGACGACGTCACCGACGAGGATGCCTTCAGGACACTGACCGGCCCTGATGTCGGCATCAAGGTCGGCGAGGGGCCGTCAGTGGCCCGGTACCGGATACCGGACACCGACCGGGTGGCCCAGCTCCTCGCCCTGATGTCCGAGTTCCGGGGCAAGTGGCTACGGGGTGCCGGCCTGGTGCCGATCGAGGACCACTCGATCCTGTCCGATCTCCGCACCGCGGCCATCGTGTCGCCGGCGGCTCGGATCACCTGGATGTGCGCTCCCCGGGCCGACTCCGCGGCGGTGTTCGCCGAGCTGCTCGGCGGGCCGGCCGCTGGCCACTTCTCGGTTGCCGATCAGCACGGCCGGGATCCCATCGACCAGCGATACCGTCCGAACTCGATGGTGCTGGAGACCGAGTTCCCCGACTTCACGGTCACCGACTACCTCGATGCGTCCGGCGGGCGGACCCGGCGGCTTGCCGGTCGG
>JAOTYQ010000407.1 GCA_029861725.1 Acidimicrobiia bacterium
GTCAGGCGACCCGGAGGTCCGCGCACCGGGCCACCGGCACCGGCCGCCACCCCCCGATTCAGCGGCGCCCCCCGAGGCGACCGGCCGACCCCGTCGGAACCAGCCGTGGGTGCGGCGCTCGCACTCAGACAGCCAGGTTCGGCGCCCGAGGCGCTGACCCCTCCGGCCGTCCGACCGGTTCTTCGTCGCTGCGGCGCTCTCCTCGCCGTCGCTCGTCCCCGACGCATGTCGCTGGTGACCTATGACCCTGGCGGGGTCGTTGGCGGGTCTCTACCGTGATCGACTTCACCAGGAGGTCGGCCAATGGTGCAGGACACGGTCAATGACAGGACGAAAGAAGCTATGAGCGAGACGGCAACGAATGCGGACGAAGCCGCTCAGGACGGGCCCGCTGGAGCGGCGAGCAAGGTGTTCGAGAACATGCGTGGCACCCGTGACGCCCTGTCGGTTCGCCGCGTGTTCGGTGAACCGTACACGATCGGCGACGCGACGATCATCCCTGTGGCCCGGGTCGCCGGAGGAGCTGGCGGAGGGGGCGGCGAGGGTCAGAACGACAAGGAAGAGGCGAGCGAGGGAGCGACCGGGAGTGGCTTCGGCGGCGGCTTCGGCATCGGTGCCTACCCGGTCGGGGTCTACGAAGTGGTCGGCGGCGAGGCGACTTGGAAGCCGGCGGTCGACATCAACCGCGTCATCAAAGGGGGCCAGGTCCTGACCGGGATCATCGCCGTGTGCGTTGCGCTCGTCTTCTGGAGCCGCCGCTGAGCTCTGTGCGGGGTCCTTCGACCCTGCCCACCGGGCCTACGCCACGTCAGGCTGCCTAGGAACGAGACCCTCGGGAGGCAGCCATGTTCACCACCATCGTCGTCGGAACCGACGGCTCCAGCGACGCGGAGCACGCCTTGCGGGCGGCGGCGACCATCGCCAAGATCGACGATGCCCAGGTCCACGTGGTCACGGCCTACCAGCCCCTCGCCGCCGGCGACCTGCGCGACATCGCAACCGACCTCCCGGCGGAGTATCGCGAGCTCCTCAGGGCCGACATGGACGCTGAACGTAGGCTCGCGGGGGCCCGGCGGATCTGCGAGCGCGAGGGCGTCACGGCCGAGTATCACGAGATCATCGAGGATCCCACCGATGCGCTGCTCGACGCCGCCGAGCGCTATGGCGCCGATCTCATCGTCGTCGGGTCGCGGGGCGAAGGGGCGGTCAAGCGGGCGCTCCACGGCAGCGTGTCGACCAAGGTTCTACACCACGCGCCCTGCGCCGTCCTCGTCGTGCCGGCTGCCACCTGAGTCGCCGGCTCGCCGCCGGCGGTTGTACCGCGGGAAGCTATCGAACATCATCGTCGCGGGAGAACCACTCCGAGAGGCAGTTGGCGTATGTCGCGTGCAGCACTGGTGAGCATGACCCGCCGGACGCTCACCCACGTCCACGCCGGGACCGTGCCCCTGGCCGAGTCCGTCAGGCTCGTTCCGGCCGCCCACTACCGCGATCCCGTGCGCTGGGAGCAGGAGATCGAGCGGATCTTCCATCGAGTGCCTCTGGTCGTCGGGTTCAGCGCGGAGCTCGACGAGCCCGGCGCCTACAAGGCGATCGAGCTCGCGGGGTTCCCGGTACTGCTCACCCGGGGCGACGACGGCGAGATCCGGGCCTTCGTGAACAGCTGCAGCCATCGAGGAGCGATCGTCGTGCCGGAGGGTTGCGGCCGCACCCGCCGGTTCAGCTGCCCCTACCACTCCTGGACCTATGACGGCGACGGCACCCTCGTCGGCATTCTCGACCGCAGCGAGTTCGGTGACCTCGATGTCGACTCCCACGGGTTGACCCGGCTTCCGGTAGCTGAACGGGCCGGGCTCGTCTTCACCGTCCTCCAGCCGGTCACCTGCGACGAGGATCGGTTCCTCGACGTCGATGCCTTCCTGTGCGGCTACGGCGAGCTGCTCGACCAGCTCGGGCTGACCGACTGCCGGTTCGTCGGGAGCCAGCAGGTCGACGGCCCGAACTGGAAGATCGCCTACGACGGCTATCTCGACTTCTACCACCTCCCGATCCTCCACCGGGAGTCGTTCGGCGCCGACACCTCGAACAAGGCGATCTACGACGCCTGGGGTCCCCACCAACGGGTTTCGTCCCCCGAGGAGCGACTGCTCTCGCTCGAGGAGCGCGACGAGGACGATTGGCCCGTCGAGACGCTGGCCGGCGGTATATGGACCATCTTCCCCCACACGTCGATCGCCAGCTTCAAGGTGAGGGCCGACGGCGTCGACGGAGGCGGGCTGATCCACATGGTGTCGACCCTCTACCCCGGCGCCGACGTCGGCTCCTCGGTCACGGTCCAGAGCTTCCTCGCCGCGTTCGAGCCGAGCGAGGAGCTGGCACCGGCCATCGACGCGCAACGATCGTTCCTGCTCGGCGTCGTACGCGACGAGGACTACCGCACCGGTTTCGGGATCCAACGGGCGCTGCGGACCGGTGCCAAGCACGCCGTGCTCTTCGGCCGCAACGAGGCCGGCGGTCAGCGGTTCCACCGGTGGGTCGACAACCTCGTCGCCGCCGAGACCCAGGATGCGCTGGCCGCGCTCTACGCTGCTGGCCAGGTCGTTCACCAGCCCTGACCCTGCCGGACGCATCGCCGGCAGGTCGTCATCGGTGGCAGCGCTGGCCAGCGGCGGCGGCGAACGCGAGACTTGAAGCATGGACGTTCGCCAGGTGCACCACATCGCCTACCGCTGCCGCGACGCGGCGCAGACCGCCGACTTCTACGAGAAGCTGCTCGACCTACCACTGGCCCATGTGATCGTGCAGGATCGTGTACCGTCGACCCAACAGCTCGACCCCCACTGCCACCTCTTCTTCGAGCTGGCCGACCAGAGCTACCTCGCGTTCTTCGACGTGGCGTCGGAGGAGGAGATCGTCCAGGCCGCCAACCCCGACTGGGCACAGCACATCGCAATGGAGCTGTCGTCGGTCGAGGAGCTCCACGGCGCGCTCGACCGGTTGCAGGCGGCGGGCATCGACGTGCTCGGCCCGGTCGACCACGGCTTCATCCGGTCGATCTACTTCTACGATCCGAGCGGTCACCGGCTCGAGCTGACCTGCCGCACCCACGACGAGGGTGACCTGAATCGGTTCCGGGCCGAGGCCAGGTCGGCCCTCGACGGCTGGACTGCGACGAAGGCCGGTTGACGCTGGCCGAGCCGGCGTCGACCGGGCGTGCGGACGGCGCCAGCAGGCAACGCCGTGCGTTCACCCGTTGTTCACCTCGGTGACGTTGCACCGCTCGGTGAGGTGCCTCGCCCTTGTGGTCAAGGTGCTCCACGAGCAGATCGGGATCGACCGGGGAGCGATCACCACGATCCACGACGCGACCAACACCCAGAGCGTCGTGGCCCGGCCCCGACCTGGCGACGTTCGCTCCTCATGGCCGGGGCGACCAGAATGAGCGACCATGCCCGACGTTCGAGCGCTCCGCTGTCACGCCATCGATGACGACATCACCACGCTCACCCTCGACGTGATCGACCCGGGACCTCCGGATCCGGGCGAGGTGCAGGTGGCGGTCAAGGCCTGTGCGGTGAACTTTCCCGACATCCTGATGATCCAAGGCAAGTACCAGTTCAAGCCGCCGCTGCCCTTCGCTCCCGGAGGCGAGGCTGCCGGTGATGTCGTCGCAGTGGGGCCGGGGGTCGAGGGCCTCGCGGTAGGCGACCCGGTGGCGGTCAGCGCCCGCTACGGGGGATTCGCCGACGTCGTCAACGTGCCGGTCAGCGGCGTGGTGGCCAAGCCGCCGGCCATGACCTATGCCGCAGCGGCCTCGTACAAGACCGCCTACCTGACGGCGTGGGTGGCGCTGACCTGCCGGGGTCACCTCACCGCCGGGGAGACCCTGCTGGTCCACGGCGCGACCGGAGGGGTCGGGATGGCAGCCGTCGATCTCGGCAAGCACCTCGGCGCCACCGTCATTGCCACCGGCGGCCGCGACGACAAGCTGGCCGTGGTTGCAGGCCGCGGCGCCGATCACGTCATCAACTACACCCAGCCCGATGGCACCCTCGGCGGCTTCCGCGACGAGGTCAAGGCGCTGACCGGCGGGCGAGGGGCCGACGTCATCTACGACCCGGTCGGCGGGGACGTGTTCGACGAGTCGATGCGGTGCATCGCCGTCGACGGTCGCCTGCTGACGATCGGCTTCACGAGCGGGCGCTGGCCGCAGGCCCCGGTCAACCTGATCCTCATCAAACAGATCTCGGTCATCGGGGTCCGGGCGGGAGAGTATGGGCGCCTCTACCCCGAGGAGGGCGCCCGCAACGAGCAGGCGGTGTATGACCTGGCAGCCGACGGCCGCATCCAGCCCTACGTGTGCGCCTCCTTCCCTCTGGAGGACGGCGTGGCGGCGCTGCAGATGTTGGAGTCCCGCAACGTGGTCGGCAAGTGCGTGGTGACGATGAACGGCTACGAGCTCGAGCCATGAGCCGGGGAGTCCCCCGTGGCGACGGTCGGGCCTTCCCACCTCCGCCCCTCCTGACGCTGGTTCACCCCGGTAGCCCGTCGCTGGAGTTCCGACGGCGCGAGTGACAAGCTCGGCCGAGCGATGGACGACCTGCAGCTCTCCCAGATCATCGACGCCCGGGCCCGCGTGCGCGACGAGGCCCGTCCCGATGCGGTGGCCGCGGTCCACGCCATGGGCCGGCTGACCGCACGAGAGCGGATCGGCGAGCTGGTCGATGCGGGTACGTTCGTCGAGTACGGGCCGCTGGCTGGCGCGACACCCGACGTCGGCGATGACGTGCACGCCGACGGTCTCGTGGCGGGAGTGGGCCGGGTCGGGGGCGGGCCGACCCTGATCGCCTCGTACGACACCACCGTACGGGACGGCACCCAGACCGACCGGAACATGCGCAAGCTGGTACGCCTGCTGTACCTGGCCAACCGCCACCGGTGGCCGTTCGTCTGTTTCGTCGACGGCGACGGAGCCCGGCCCGGCACGGACCGTCTACCTCCCCCCGTCGTCGTGTACTCGCGGGGCACCTGGGACGTCTACGAAGGCCTGGCCGAGCTATCGGGGTGGGCACCGTCGGTGGCGGTCGTCAGCGGCCGTGCGCTCGACGGCAACGCCGGCTTGGCGATGCTCTGCGATTGCGTCATCGCCACCGAGGGATCCGAGCTCGGGTCGCGGGCTGGCGACGGCTCGGTCGTCACCCAGCCGGTCGAGGAGCTCGCAGCCGACGGCAGCATCGACGTGATCGTGGCCGACGAGCGCCAGGCGATCGGGACGGTGGCCGACTATCTCGCTTACTGGGGCGACGGCTTCTCCGACTCTGGCCCAGCGCCCGACCACGCCCGGATCGCCTCCTTGATCCCCGACGACCGACGCGGTCCCTACGATGTCCGGCGGGTGATGGCCGCACTGGCAGACGCCGACAGCCTGCTCGAGCTGGGCGCCGGCTGGGCTCCGTCGATGATCACCGCGCTGGCGACGCTCGGCGGGCGGCCGATCGGGATCTTCGCCAACCAGCCCCAGTCGCCGGTAGCCGGTGCCATCGACTCCGCCGCCGCCGACAAGGCAGCCCGATTCGTCGAGCTGTGCGATGCTTACGAGCTGGCGTTGGTGTCGCTGG